>JBFIUJ010000001.1:0-33645 GCA_041607595.1 Gemmatimonadales bacterium
GCAACAACTTAGGTGTCAAGGCCTGGCGCGGGCGAGGTTCTCCGCCCACATTTAGGCCTCCTATGACAAAGCCCCAACGAGTCCAATCCTGGACCCTGGCCACAGGCCTATGGCTGTGATGGCATGGTTCAAGAAGGAACGGCGACCACGCACGTCCAGGCGTGAGCGCCTGGAGATACCCGCGGATGCGTGGGAGAAGTGCGAGATTTGCGGGCACGTGGACATCCGGGAGAAGTTCGAGCGCGTCTTGAACGTCTGTCCGGAATGCGGGAACCACCGCCGCATCACGGCGGAGGAGTACATCGAGCTCCTCACCGACGAAAACAGCTGGCGGGAGCTGTACCCGGGCCTGCGGTCGGTGGACCCGCTCGGCTTCGAGCAATACGCGGACCGGCTGGCCGTGGCGGTGAAGAAGGCGGGCTCCTCCGAGGCGATCTACACGGGCCACGCACGCCTGGAGGGACTCCCCTTTCATTTGGGGGTGATGAACTTCGCCTTCATGGGGGGGTCCATGGGCTCGGTCGTGGGCGAGAAGATCGCTCGGCTGGCCAGACGTTCTGCCGACAAGCGCATGCCCCTGGTGCTGGTGTGCACCTCCGGCGGCGCCCGGATGCAGGAGGGTGTCCTCTCGCTCATGCAGATGGCCAAGACCAGCGCGGCCCTGGCCCAGCTCCACTCGCTCGCCGTGCCCGTGATCACGATCCTGACCGACCCGACCACCGGAGGCGTATCGGCGTCGTTCGCCATGCAGGGCGACGTGATCCTGGCCGAGCCGGGTGCGGTCATCGGATTCGCCGGGCAGCGGGTGATCAAGCAGACGATCGGCCAGGATCTCCCCGAGGGCTTCCAGACGGCGGAGTTCCTCTTGGAGCACGGCCAGATCGACGACGTCGTGCCCCGGGGGTCCCTTCGGGACACCACCGCCCGGCTGCTGCGGCACCTGCAGCGCGCCCGGGCCCCCCGGGAGGATGCGCTCGAGCCGGCCTGAGTCCCGCGCCGGCCCCGAAGCCCCCCGATCGCCCCGCCAGGAGCGGGGCGATCGTGCGTCGGGCGGTTGGCCGCCTCCCCGGCCGCGTGTAGCATACGGCCTGTCGTGCCGGCCGGTCTCCCGAGGAGCCGCATCGTGCTTGAGTACCAGGACGCGCTGGACTTCCTGTTTCCCCGAACGACGACGATCAAGTTCGGCCTCCGGACTACCCGGCGGCTGCTGGCCGCGGTGGGCGATCCGCACGCCCACCTGCCCGTGGTCCACGTCGGCGGGACCAATGGCAAGGGGAGCGTCGCGGCCCTGGTGGCCGAGGTCCTGGGCCGATCCGGGCTGCGGGTGGGGCTCTACACCTCTCCCCACCTGGTCTCCTTCCGGGAGCGGATCCTGGTGGACGGCGAGCCCATCAGTGAGTCGGCGGTTGCGATGTGGACCGAGACGCTCCGGCCGCTGATCGAGCGGTCCGGCGCCACCTTCTTCGAGGCGAGCACGGTCATCGCCCTCGCGGACTTCGCCGCCAGAGGGGCGGAGATCGCCGTCGTCGAGGTGGGGCTCGGCGGTCGGCTGGACAGCACCAACGTGGTGCACCCGCTGGTGACCGGGGTGACCAAGATCGCGCGCGACCACATGAAGTACCTGGGGGAGAGCCTGGAGGACATCGCCCGGGAGAAGGCGGGGATTGCCAAGCCGGGGGTGCCATTCGTGATCGGCGAGCGGGCTCCGGGTCTGGTCGCGACGCTGCGCCGGGAGGCAGAGCGGAGCGTCCGTGCGGCGGGGGGGCGCCCCGACATCCGCGTCCTGCCGCCGGAGTACGAGTGGACCGGGGCCCTCGGGCTGGCCGGGCCGCACCAGCGGCGGAACGCGGCGGTGGCGCACGGCCTGTTGATGGCCCTCCCGCCGCGCTACCGGCCGACGCCGGCGGCGGTGGCCGAGGGCTTTGCCGCGACCCGGGTGGCCGGGCGATTCGACCGGCGGGGGAAGTGGCTGTTCGACGTGGCCCACAACCCGGACGGGGTGCGGGCCCTCGTGGCCGCGATCCGGGAGGCCGAGGTGCCCCGGCCGGTGCACGCGCTCGTCTCGATCCTGGGAGACAAGGAGTGGGCCGAGATGCTGGTGTGCCTGGACGAGGTGGTGGATCGGGGGACGCTCACGCTGGCCCCGAGCATGGTCGGCCGTCGCTGGGACCTGGCGTGGCTCGACGCGTGGCTCGCGCGGACGGATCGTCCCCCGGCACGGGCGACCTGGACCCTCGTCGCGGACTTCCCGACGGCGCTGGCCGAAGTGGGGGCGGGGGCGGGGACGGCGCTGGTGACGGGCTCCTTCCACACCGTCGGCGACGTCATGGAGGCCCTCGGCTTCGCGCCCGTGTGATCCTGGGCCGGCGGGGTGGTAGCCCGGAGACGTCGCGGCTATTATCCCCGGCATGCAAACCCAGGCCCTGCCGGGCTTTCGCGACTTCTACCCCGACGAACTCGCGCTCCGAACTCACATCGTCCAGACCTGGCGGTCGGTGGCGACCCGCTACGGCTTCGAGGAGTATGACGGGCCGCCGCTCGAGCCGCTGGATCTCTATCGGGCCAAGAGCGGGGAGGAGATCGTCGGGCAGCTCTACGCCTTCACCGATCGGGGCGGGCGGGAGGTCGCCCTGCGTCCCGAGATGACCCCGACGCTGGCGCGCATGGTCGCGGCTCGGGCCAACGGCCTGAAGAAGCCGATCCGGTGGTTCTCGGTTCCCCAGCTCTTTCGCTATGAGCGGCAACAGCGGGGCCGCCTGCGGGAGCACTTCCAGCTCAACTGCGACCTCATCGGAGAGCCCGGCCCCGGGGGGGACGCGGAGATCATCGCCCTCGCGGTGGACGTGCTCCGGGCGCTGGGCCTCACCGAGCGGGACATCCGGGTGCGGATCTCCGATCGCCGGGTGCTTGCCGCGCTGTTGCAGGCTCGCGGGGTGCCGGAGGACCGCCTCGAGGCGGCGTACGGCTTCATCGACAAGCTGGACCGTATGACGCCCGAGGATCGCGACGCCGCCGGCCGGGGCCCCTCACCGTTCGGGCCGGCCTCGGTGGCCGATATCGTCGCGGTGGCTCAGCTCCGGGGGCGGGATGCGCTTCGCTCCGCCCTGGGCGATCTCCCGGCGGGTCCGGAGGCCGGTGGGCCGCTGCTGGAGACGCTGGGGGCGCTGGACGCCATGGGGCTCGGGGACTTCCTGGAGGTGGACCTGGCGATCGTACGCGGCCTCGCCTACTACACCGGGACGGTCTTCGAGCTGTTCGATGCGGCGCGGTCGCTCCGGGCCATCTGCGGCGGCGGGCGGTACGACGACCTCCTGCGGGCGCTCGGCGGCGTGGATCTGCCGGCGCTGGGGTTCGGGATGGGCGATGTGGTGCTGGCCGAGCTGCTGCGGGAGCGGGGCCTGGTGCCGGCGCTCGGCGGGTCTGTGGACGTGTTCCTCGCCGCGGTGACCGAGGAGGATCGCTCCCACGTCTTGGCGTTGGCGCACGAGCTGCGCGATGCCGGCTTCCGGGTGGAGTATGCCCTGGGCGCCCAGGCCCTCGGCAAGCAGCTCAAGCTGGCCGATGCCCGCGGCGCCCGGGCAGCCGTGGTGGTGGGCCCGGACGATCGGGCCCGTGGCGAGGTGGCCCTCAAGGACCTGCAGCGCCAGACCCAGCGCGGCGTCCCCCGTTCCGCGCTCGCCGGCGCGCTCGCGGCGCTGTTGGCGGGCAACTCAACGTCTTCTCTGGCCCCGGCCAATCCCTGACATCATCCATGGCAGATACCAAGGGTCTTACACCGCGCGCCGTCGACTTCAGCGCGTGGTACAACGAGGTGATCGCTCGCGCCGAGCTGGCGGACTATAGCCCGGTGCGCGGGTGCATGGTCATCCGCCCCAACGGCTACGCCATCTGGGAAGAGATGCAGCGCGCCCTGGACGGCATGTTCAAGGCGACCGGCCACCAGAACGCGTACTTCCCGCTCTTCATTCCGCAGAGCTTCCTGAGCCGCGAGGCGGCGCACGTCGAGGGGTTCGCCCCCGAGACGGCGCTCGTGACCCATGGGGGCGGCAAGGAGCTCGAGGAGCCCCTGGTGATCCGGCCGACGTCCGAGACGATCATCTACTCCATGTACGCCAAGTGGATCCAGAGCTGGCGGGACCTGCCGGTCCTGATCAACCAGTGGGCCAACGTGGTGCGCTGGGAGATGCGGACGCGGCTCTTCCTGCGGACCACGGAGTTCCTCTGGCAGGAGGGCCATACCGCCCACGCCTCCGAGGCCGAGGCGGAGGAGGAGACGATTCTGATCCTCGGGATCTACCGCCGGTTCATGGAGGAGTGGATGGCGATGCCTCCCCTCACCGGCCGGAAGACCGACAGCGAGCGGTTTGCCGGCGCCGTCCGGACCTACGCCTGCGAGGCTCTGATGCAGGACCGGCGGGCGCTCCAGGCCGGGACCAGCCACAACCTGGGTCAGAACTTCGCGAAGGTCTTCGATGTGACCTACCAGACCGCGGCGGGAGGGCTGGACCACGTGTGGAACACGTCCTGGGGAGTCTCCACCCGACTGGTGGGCGCGCTCATCATGACCCACGCGGACGACCAGGGCATGGTCTGCCCCCCACGGCTCGCGCAGTACCAGGCGGTGATCGTCCCGATCTACCGGAAGGAGGAGGAGCGGGTGGCGGTGCTGGAGGCCGCCGAACGGCTCCGGCGGGAGCTCCAGGCGGCGGGCATCCGGATCCACCTCGACGACCGTGACGGCCTCAAGCCGGGAGCCAAGTACTACGAGTGGGAAGGGCGGGGCGTCCCCCTCCGCCTCGAGGTCGGTCCGCGCGACGTCGCGGCGGGCACCGTGATGCTGGCCAAGCGGACGGGCGGCAAGGCCCCGCTCCCGATGGCCGGGATCGTCGAGGGCCTCCGGGGAGCGATGGAGGATCTCCAGCGCGACCTGCTGGACACGGCCCGGCGGCGGCGGGAGGAGGCGAGTCACCGCGGCGTGAGCCGGGACGATTTTCTTCGGATCATGGCGGACGAAGGTGGGTTCGTCTACGGCGGCTGGTGTGGCGACGCGAAGTGCGAGGCGGACATCAAGGAGCAGACCAAGGCCACCATTCGCGTGCTCCCGGACGAGGAGTTCCGGTCCGCCTCGACCCCCGAGCGGTGCCTGTGGTGCAACCGGGAGAGCGTGGCGGAGGCCGTCTGGGCGAAGGCCTACTGATGGCGGCCGGCGCCGTGCAGCCCGCGGACGCCCGGACGCCTCTCCTCGAAGAGGCGGGACTGTCGTGGCAGGGCTCCTCCTTGGCCGTGCAGGGCATCCGATTGACCGAGATCGCCGACCGGGTGGGGACCCCGGTGTTCGTCTACAACGCCGAGATCATCCGGTCCCGCTACCGGACCCTCACCCATGCGCTCGCGGGGATCCCACATCGGGTCTGCTACGCGGTCAAGGCGAACAGCGCGCTGGCGGTCCTGCGGGTGCTCCGCGAGGAGGGTGCGGGGGCGGATCTCGTGTCCGGGGGCGAGCTCGCTCGGGCGCTGGCGGTCGGCTTCGCGCCGGCGGATCTGGTCTTCAGCGGGGTGGGGAAGACCGAGGAGGAGCTCCGCGCTGCGGTGTCCCACGGCGTGGGGCACGTCAACGTGGAGTCCCGGGAGGAGTTGGCCGCACTCGGCCGGGTGGCCGACGCGCTCGGCCGGAGCGTCTCGGTCGGGATCAGGGTCAATCCCGACGTGACTGCGGAGACCCATCCCTACATCACGACCGGTCGGGAGGGCATCAAGTTCGGTCTGCCGGTCGACCAGGTGCGGGAGGCCGCGGCCTGGATCGGGGCCCACTCGCGCCTCGAGCTGACCGCGCTCGCGATGCACCTGGGAAGCCAGCTGCTGCAGCCGGAGCCGTACCGCGAAGGGGCGAAGAAGCTGCTCGATCTCCTCCGGACCATCCGGACAGACGGCGCGGATCGCCTGCGCTTCCTCGACGTCGGGGGTGGCATCGGCATCCGCTACGGCGACGAGCCGGGGCTCGATCCCTCCGCGCTGGCCGAGTGCCTCCGCCCGGTGCTGGCGGGGACGGGGCTCACGCTGTTGCTGGAGCCCGGGCGCTACCTGACCGGGAGCGCCGGGGTGCTGCTCACGACGGTCCTCTATCGGAAGCACTCCGGCGGACGCGACTTCGTCATCGTGGACGCGGGCATGAACGACTTCCTCCGGCCGAGTCTCTACCGGGCGCACCACGAGATCTCCGAGATCGAGGCGGGGGCGGGTCGGGGCACGGTGGCTCCGGTGGACATCGTGGGGCCGGTCTGCGAGACGGGGGACTTCTTCGCGCTGCAGCGGTCCCTCCCGCCGATGGCCTCGGGCGACCGGCTGGCGATCCTGGGTGCCGGAGCCTACGGCTTCGTGATGAGCTCGAACTACAACACTCGCCTCAGGGCCGCGGAGGTTCTGGTGGACGGGGGGCGCTTCGGCGTGGCCCGCCGGCGCGAGCGGGTGGAGGACCTGCTCGCGCTCGAGCAGGCCGACCCCTGGGCGGGGGGCTCCTGATGGTCGCCGCGCCCGCGTCGGGCCGAGCCGAGGCGGTGGCACACCATGCCGGCATCCTCATCATCGACTTCGGATCGCAGTACACCCAGCTGATCGCCCGGCGCGTCCGCGAGGCCCACGTCTACTGCGAGATTCATCCTCCGTCCCGGACCGTGGATTGGATCCGGGCCTGGGAGCCGCAGGGCATCATCCTGTCGGGGGGGCCGAACTCGGTCTACGGGGAATCGGTGCCGACCGCCGATCCGGCGCTCCTCGAGCTGGGGGTTCCGATCCTGGGCGTCTGCTACGGCATGCAGCTCCTGGCCCACCTCGGAGGGGGCACCGTGGTGCGGGCCGACCGGCGGGAATACGGCAGGGCGCGGGTCTCCGTGCGGGGAGGGGGAGGCCGGCTCTTCCGGGGCTTCGACGAGGGCGAGGAGACCCCGGTGTGGATGAGCCATGGCGACCACGTGGATGCGCCGCCGCCCGGGTTCCGCGTGGTGGCGGCGAGCGACAACTCCCCGGTGGCCGCGATCGAGCACGAGCGGCGCCCGCTCTTCGGGGTCCAATTCCACCCCGAGGTGGCCCACACCCCGCGGGGCGGGGAGATCCTGCAAAACTTCCTCTTCGAGATCTGTGCCTGTACTCCCGACTGGACGCCGGGCCACTTCGTCGAGTCCGAGGTGGCCCGCATCCGCGAGCGGGTGGGCCCGGCGGATCGGGTGATCTGCGGCCTCTCCGGTGGGGTGGATTCGTCGGTGGCGGCGGTGCTGGTGCACCGGGCGGTCGGCGACCGGCTGACGTGCATCTTCGTCGATCACGGCCTCCTCCGTCTGCACGAGCGGGAGCAGGTGGAGCACGCCTTCCGCCGCCACCTGGGGATCGATCTTCGGGTGGTGAAAGCGGCCGATCAATTCCTCACCCAGCTGCGGGGGGTGGAGGACCCCGAGGAGAAGCGCCGCCGCATCGGCCATACGTTCATCGACGTGTTCGAGGCCGAGGCCAGGGCGCTGGGGCCGGACGTCCGGTTCTTGGTGCAGGGGACGCTGTACCCTGACGTGATCGAGTCCCTCTCCCCGATGGGCGGTCCTTCGGTCACCATCAAGACGCACCACAACGTGGGCGGCCTGCCGGATCGCCTCCCCTTCGCGCTGATCGAGCCCCTGCGGGAGCTCTTCAAGGACGAGGTCCGGCAGGTGGGGCGCGAGCTGGGTCTGCCCGAAGGGATGGTCGGGCGGCACCCGTTCCCCGGGCCGGGCCTCGCGATCCGGATCCTGGGCGCAGTGACGGCGGAGGGGCTGGAGGTCCTCCGTCGGGCCGATCACATCTACCTCGAGGAGATCCGGGCGGCGGGCCTGTACGACGACATCTGGCAGGCGTTCGCGGTGCTGCTCCCGGTGCGGACGGTGGGGGTCCAGGGCGACGAGCGGAGCTACGATCAGGTCGTGGCGCTCCGAGCGGTGACGAGTCGAGACGGCATGACCGCGGACTGGTTCTCGTTCCCGCCGGAGGTGCTGGCGCGGGTGGCGAACCGCATCGCCAACGAGGTGGACGGGGTCAATCGCGTGGTCTATGACGTGAGCAGCAAGCCGCCGGCGACGATCGAGTGGGAGTAGCCCGTGGGCCGGATGTCAGGCCCCCTTCTCCGCCAGCAGGGCGAAGAAGTCGTCGGCGCTGCGGAGGGCGCGGAGGCGATCGGGCACGGTGGGGTCCTTCGCGAGCTGCGCGATCTTGCCCAGGACCGGCAGGTACTGGTTAGACACTTCCAGGGGTGGGGCCACGATCAGGAAGACGAAGTGGACCGGGGCGTGATCGATGGCGTCATAGTCCACGCCTCGGGGGTGGTAGCCGAAGGCCAGGCGCAGTCGGCTGACCACCAGCGAGCGGCCGTGGGGGATGGCCAGCCCGCGCCCGATCCCGGTGGAGCCCAGCTTCTCGCGGCGTCGCAGGATCCGGAGCAGGGCGGCCTCGGCCCGCTGGTCGAGGCGGAGGGCGCCGACCATTTCCGAGAGGACCTCGTCCTTGGTCTCGCCGGCCAGCGCCAGGTTGACGGCGTCGGGCGAGAAGAAATCGCGTAGGTGCATGGGGAGGGGTGAGGGGTCGGGGCTCGGACGGCTGCGGCCGGAAGGTACCGGCGGCTCCCCCGCGGCGTCAAACCCGCCACGCGTTGCTCCCCCGCCGGGGGCCTCCTATCTTCCGCCCATGTCTTTCCCGTACCCGACCGGCGCGGGCTACCCGCTCTTCCTGGCCCCGATGGCCGGCGTCTCCGAGGCGCCGTTCCGGCAGATCTGCCGGACGCACGGGGCCGGAGTCCTGATGTCCGAGTTCCTGTCGTCGGAGGCGATCCGGCGGCGCATCCGTCGCACCCTCGAGGGCTGCGAATTCGAGGAGATCGAGCGGCCGATCGGCATCCAGATCTACGGCGCCGATCCGGTCGCCATGGCGGAGGCCACGGCCCTGGTGGCCGAGCAGTACCGCCCCGAGTTCATCGACATCAACTTCGGCTGCCCGGTCAAGAAGGTCGTGCAGCGCAACGGGGGCTCCGGGTGCCTCCGGGACATGGACCTGGTCCAGCAGATCATCCGAGCCTGCGTCGCGGCCACGGACGTGCCCGTCACCTGCAAGACCCGGAGCGGCTGGAACGATGCCACCCGGGATCCGGTCGGCATCGCCCTACGGATGCAGGATGCGGGCGCGAAAGCGTTCACGCTGCACGCCCGCACCCGGACCCAGATGTTCTCGGGGAAGGCGAACTGGGACGAGATCGCCCAGGTGGTCGAGGCCCTGGACATTCCGGTGATCGGCAACGGGGACGTGTCGGCACCCCGGGACGTGCTCCGGATGCGGGAGCACACCGGCTGCGCCGGGATCATGATCGGTCGCGGCTCCTTCGGCAATCCGTGGCTCTTCCGCGACGCGCAGGCCCTGCTGGCCGGCGCCGAGCCTCCCCCGCCGCCGGACGCGGCCGAGCGGTTCCGGGTCGCCCTGGAACACGCCCGGTTGGCCCTCCGGCTGCAGGGGGACACGCGGAAGACGATGATCGAGTTCCGCAAGCATCTCGGCTGGTACACCAAGGGGCTCCACGGGGCGAGCGAGCTCCGGCAGCGGCTCTTCCAGGTCGAGTCCCTGGCAGACGCGGAGGGGATCTTCCTGGGCTACCTCGAGCCCGTGGCCCAGGTGGCGTGACCCCCGCGCAGCTCGAGGCGCTCTTGGCCGACGTCGCCGGCGGGCGCCTCGCCCCATCCGAGGCGCTCGATCGTCTCCGCCGGTTCCCCACCGAAGTCCTTCCGTACGCCCGCCTGGATCACCATCGGCCGCTCCGCCAGGGTCGACCCGAGGTCGTCTTCTGCGAGGGGAAGACGGTGGAGCAGGTGCTCGGCATCTGCCGGCGACTGGCGGAGGCGAACGGGAGCTTCTTCGGGACGCGGGCCAGCGAGGCCCAGGCGGCGGCGCTCCAGGACAGCTTCCCGCGCCTGGTCCGGAACACCCTGGGGCGGACGGTGCACCTGCCGGCCGACCCGCCCAGTCCGCTGGGTGCGGGCACGATGCTGGTCGTCTGCGCCGGGACCAGCGACTTGCCCGTCGCGGAGGAGGCCGCCGCCACGGGAGAGGCCTTCGGGCACCGGGTCGAGCGGCTCTCCGACGTCGGCGTCGCCGGGCTCCATCGCCTGCTCGAGGCGGGCGACCTCCTGCGCGGGGCGTCCGTGTTGATCGTGGTCGCGGGGATGGAGGGCGCCCTGCCCAGCGTCGTCGGCGGGCTGGTGAGCGCGCCGGTCATCGCGGTGCCCACCTCCGTCGGGTATGGGGCGTCCTTTCAGGGACTCGCCGCCCTCCTGGCGATGCTCAACTCGTGCGCCACGGGCATCACCGTCGTCAACATCGACAACGGCTTCGGCGCTGCGGCCGCGGCGAGCCGGCTGTTGGTCGCGCTGCAGGCGGGGCAGCCGTGATCCAGACGGTCGCGACGCCGAGCGATCCGGCCTTCCGGTGGACCGACGTGGTGGACCCGACCCGAGCCGAGCTGGAGTCGGTCTCCGAGCAGCACGGCCTCCCCGCGATGGCGGTGGCGGACTGTCTCGACCCCGAGCACCTGCCGAAGCACGAGCGGCTCGGCGACCGGGTGTTCCTCATCGTCCGGGCCTTCGACGAGCAGGCGTCGGGGGATGCCGTCACGGTGCACGAGCTGACCCGGAAGGTGGCCATCTTCGCGGGGCCGGGGTTCCTCGTCTCGGTCCATCGCAAGCCGCAGCCCTACCTGGCGGCGGTGCAGGCCCGGTGGCAGGAGCCCACGGCCGGGGCGTGCGAGCCGGACGTGCTGGTCGCCCTCGTCGCCGCCGCGGTGGACTCCTTCGGACCGCCCCTGGAGGATGCCGAGGCTCGGCTGGAATCCTTCGAGGCGTCGCTCTTTGGGCGGGAGCCCGACTTCACGCATCTGGAGGACATCCATCGGGTCAAGCGGCGGGTGGCGGTCGCGAAGCGTATGCTGTGGCTCACCCTCCAGACCCTCCATCGGCTCCAGCCGGCCGCCCCGCAGCACGCGCCCCTCTTCCAGGATCTCCGGGAGTCGGCCGAAGGCATGTACTACTACGCGGACGACCTCCTGGAGGGCTCCAATCACCTGCTGAGCATGCAGCTGGCGATGGCGTCGCACCGGACCAACGAGGTGATGCGGGTCCTGACGATCTTTTCGGCCTTCTTCCTCCCGCTCACCTTCCTGGTCGGCGTGTACGGGATGAACTTCGACGTGATGCCGGAGCTCCGCTGGCGGACGGGGTACGCCCTCGTCTGGGTGCTCATGCTCGGGGTGACCGGCGGCACGTACCTTTGGTTCCGGAGGCGCGGATGGCTGCGCTAGCCTGGGTCTTTCTGGGCCTGCTGGCCGGCCTCCTGGTCGGGGTGCTCGTCGGACGGCGCTGGTGGGGTGCGGGACGGACCGCGAAGGGTGCTGCGGTGGCCGCGCCGGGTGGACTGCGGCTCCTGAGCGACCAATCGCTGGAGTGGCTGCGTCGGTCCCACGGTGCCCTGGGGGTGTGGGCCTTGGAGGCCGAGGGGAGCGCGCCGGCGCCGGGCGCCTCCGGGCTACGGAGCCTGGCGGACCCCGGCTCCCTGAGCCCGGAGCGGGCCGAGACGGTCGCCTTCCGCCTGGAACAGGTGCGCCGGCAGACTCAGGGCGGGGTGGAGCGGCTGGAATTCGGGTCCCTGCTCTACGAGACCGCGGAGGGGGCGGTGGCGGCCATGCTCTTGCCGGCCGGGGCGCCCACGCTCGCGATCGAGCGGGCGCGGGAAGACGCGATCGTCCTCCTCGACGGCCTGGCTCGACACGGGGCCCTCCAACGTGGTCCCGAGGGCGAGAGCCGCCGCCAGGAATCGGTCGCGAGCATCGGGTTGCGGCTCGCCTATCAGGTCGAGCGGCTGCTCGAGGGCGAGGCGGCGGTCGCGGTGGCGGGACCGAGCGGCGTCCGCATCGTCGGCGTCTCGGGCCGGGGCGATCCCCGCCTGATGCGGGCGGACATCGATCCGGACAGCACGATCGCGCGGGTCGCCACCGGTGCCCCCGCGCCGCCGGACGGGGTGGAGGACCCGCTCCGCGCCGAGGTGGGTGATCGGCGACACCCCTCGGGCCGATGCCGCCTCCTGCCGGTCATGTCCGGCCCGCGTCCGGTCGGAGCGGTGGCGGTGTGGCTGCCGGGGCGGAGCGCGCCGGAGGCGGCGCTGGCGGCGGTGCGGGAGGCGATCCGCGCGGCGGGTCCCCGCCTGGAAGACGCGGTGGCCTATCAGGAGCGCGAGCTGGAGGCGGCCTCCGACCCCCTCACCGGCCTCGCCAACCGGCGTGGCCTCGACGCGACGATGAGCCGCTTCGGGGGCGAGCGCGGCACCTTGGTCTGTGTGGACCTGGACCGCTTCAAGCTGCTCAACGACACGCTCGGGCACGCCGCCGGGGACGCCGCCCTGGTCCACGTCGCGCGGATCCTTCGCGAGCACGTCCGCCATGGCGACGTGGCGGCCCGGGTCGGAGGCGAGGAGTTCGCGCTCTGGCTGCCCCTGGCGCGGCTCGAAGAGGGCGTCAGGGTCGCGGTCCGGGTGCGGGAGCGGCTGGTGGGATCGCGCTGGCGGTGGCAGGACCGGGCCTGGCCGCTCACGGCGTCGTTCGGCGTGTCCAGCTGTCCGGAAACGACCCGGGACCATAAGAACCTCCTGGCCCAGGCGGACGCGGCCCTCTACGCGGCGAAGGGCGCGGGCCGGGACCGGGTGGAGGTGGCGGAGCGGGTGCCCGGCTGAGCTGGGGTGTTGCCCCCCTGTGGAGGCGGCCCTATCATTCCTTCACCCGGGGGCGACTGGCTTCGACGGGTGTGTAGAACGAATGGCAGCGTGCCCAGGTCCAAGTCCCTGGTAAAACCGCTTGGAATGCTTTATCTGCCAACTCTGATCTGGCACTGGCCGCGTAAGCTGAGCTGAGCTCGCTTCACGCGCCTTCGGTCGGTGAAGCCCGCCTGGGGCGTTGCTGATCGAATCGCAAATCCGGGCTGGCCTGCCGTGATCCTCCGCCGCGGTGGGTGAGATTCAGGAGGTAGTCTCTGATTCGGTCGGTCCGTCACCGGGTCGGAGAGACGCAGAAAGACAGGCCTACGCACGTAGACGCGGTTCCGGAAACCCACTCGGACCAGGGTTCGATTCCCTGCGCCTCCACTCTCTGCGAAACGCCGGCTCGGGCTCCCGCCCGGCCGGCGTTTCGCGTGAGCGGGCGGGATCAGTCGCCGCGTTCCGGGAGGCCGAGGATGCGCCGGACCCGGCGGGCTCGCTCAAGCGCCTCCTCGACCGTGGGGCCGAGCACGTTCACGTGCCCCATCTTGCGGCCGGGGCGAGGCTCCTTCTTCCCGTAGAGGTGGAGCTTGACTCCCGGCACCGCGAGCGCCTCGTCCCAGCGGATGGGGCCCTGCCCCCAGAGGTCGCCCAGCAGGTTCAACATGACCACCGGTTGCAGCAGGGTCGGCTCGCCCAGGGCCAGGCCGCAGAGCGCCCGCAGCTGCTGCTCGAACTGATCGGTGACGCAGGCGTCCAAGGTGTAGTGGCCGCTATTGTGCGGCCGGGGCGCGATCTCGTTGAGGTACAGGTCGCCCCCCTCCGCGACGAACATCTCCACCGCCAGCACCCCCACGTAGGCCAGCGCGTCCGCCAGGCGCGTGGCCCTGGCCAGCGCCTCCAGCCGGAGCGGCTCGGGCACGCCCGCCGGCACCGTCGTGGAGTCCAGGATGCCGGCGCGGTGGACGTTCTCGGCCACCGGGAAGCAGGCGGTGAGGCCGTCCGCGCCGCGGGCCAGCGTCACCGAGAGCTCCCGTTCGAGGGTCAGCCGCCGCTCCAGCACGCAGGGAACGCCGCCGAGTGCCCGAAACGCTTGGCGCGCCTCGGCGGCCGAAGCCACGGGCGCCTGACCCTTGCCGTCGTAGCCGAGGCGACTGGTCTTGAGGAGCGCCGGGGCACCCACCGCTCGGAGCGCGTCCGGGAGCGCCGCCTCGGACGCCACCTCCCGGAAGGGGGCGGTCGCGAAGCCGTGGTCGCGGAAGAACGTCTTCTCCGCGATGCGATCCTGCGCCACCGCAACCGCGGTGGCATCGGGACGCACGGGGACCCGCTCCGCGAGGATCCGAAGGGCGTCCGCGGGGACGTTCTCGAATTCGAGGGTCACCGCATCGGCGAGGGCGGCGAGCTTGTCCAGGGCGATCGGGTCGTCGTAGGGGGCACAGAGATGGCGCTGGGCGACGGCTGCGGCCGGGCTCAACGGGTCGGGCTCCAGGACCACGATGCGGTACCCCATCTCCCGCGCCCGCAGGGTGAGCATCCGTCCCAGCTGTCCACCGCCCAAGAGGCCGATGGTCCCTCCCGGGAGGATCATCCCGACCCGGGCGGCCGGAGGTCCTGGACGCGCTGGGTCTGCTCCTCCCGGAACTGCTGCAGCCGCTCGGCGAGCGTCGGGTCGCGGATTGCCAGCAGGGCGGCGGCGAACAGGGCGGCGTTGCGCGCACCGGCCTCGCCGATTGCGAAGGTGGCGACCGGCACCCCGGCGGGCATCTGGACGATCGAGAGGAGCGAATCGAGACCCTGCAGGTGCCGGCTGGGGACGGGCACGCCCAGGACCGGCAGGGTGGTCTTGGCGGCGACCATCCCGGGCAGGTGTGCCGCCCCGCCCGCCCCGGCGATGAGGCAGGCGAGGCCCCGCCCGGCGGCGTCGGCCGCGTAGCGGAAGAGGAGGTCGGGAGTGCGGTGCGCCGAGACCACGCGGGTCTCGTAGGGGACGCCGAGGGCGGCGAGCTGCTCCGCGGCGTGCTGCATCACCTGCCAGTCGGAGTCGCTGCCCATGATGACGCCGACGAGTGGGTTGGACATGCATCACCTCGGGTGGGGTCCCGCGGCGCGCGCCGCGGGCGGGCTCACACGGTGGCTCGGGTCCGGTCCATGGTGCCGCGCTTCGCCAGCTCGGCCTGGGCCGCCGCCAGTCGCGCGATCGGCACGCGGAAGGGCGAGCAGGACGTGTAGTTCATGCCCAGCCGGTCGCAGAAGGCGACCGTGGTGGGCTCGCCGCCGTGCTCGCCGCAGATGCCGAGCTTGAGGTCGGGGCGGGTCCGGCGGCCTTCCTCGGTGGCCATCTGGATGAGGCGGCCGACGCCGGTCTGGTCCAGCACCTGGAAGGGGTCGTTCTCGATGATGTTCTGCGACAGGTAGTAGGGGAGGAACTTGCCCGCATCGTCGCGCGAGAGCCCCCACGTCGTCTGGGTGAGGTCGTTGGTCCCGAAGGAGAAGAACTGGGCCTCCCGCGCGATCTCGTCCGCGGTGAGGGCCGCACGGGGCAGCTCGATCATCGTGCCGAGCAGGAAGGGGACCGTGAGCTGGCGCTCGCGGAACACGTCCTCCGCCACCTGGCGCACGATGAGGGCCTGCTTGCGGAACTCCACGACCGTGGCCGTGAGCGGGATCATCACCTCGGGCATCACGCGCCCCTTGCGCGCGGCGACGGTGCAGGTCGCCTCGAAGATCGCTCGCGCCTGCATGGCGGTGATCTCGGGGTACAGGATGCCGAGCCGGCAGCCGCGGAGCCCGAGCATGGGATTCACCTCTCGGAGCGACTGGACGATCTGGGTCAGCTCGGCGGACGTCTTGCCGAGCTGCCCGGCCAGCGCGTCAATCTCCTCTTGCTCGTGCGGCAGGAACTCGTGGAGCGGAGGGTCGAGCAGCCGGATGGTGACCGGATAGCCCTCCATGGCGCGGAAGATCGACTCGAAGTCGCCCCGCTGCATCGGGAGCAGCTTGGCGAGCGCCTTGCGGCGCCCCTCGACGTCCTGCGCGACGATCATCTCGCGCATCGACGACAGCCGATCCCCCTCGAAGAACATGTGCTCGGTGCGGCAGAGGCCGATCCCCTCGGCGCCGAAGTCCCGCCCCCGGTGGGCGTCGGCCGGCGTGTCCGCGTTCACCCGGACCCGGAGCGTGCGGACCTTGTCCGCCCAGCCCATGAGGCGGGTGAAGTTCCCGCCGATCTCCGGCGGGATCAGGGCGGCCTGCCCGGCGTAGACGCGGCCGGCGCTTCCGTCCACGGTGATCCAGTCCCCCTCCCTCACCCGGCGCCCGTTCACCGCGAGCTGGTGGGTCTCCTCCTCGACCTGGATCTCCTGGGCGCCGGCGACGCACGGCTTGCCCATCCCGCGCGCGACCACGGCGGCATGCGAGGTCATGCCCCCACGCGCCGTGAGGATGGCCTTCGCGGCCACCATCCCGTGGAAGTCTTCGGGCGACGTCTCCCGCCGCACCAGGATGACGGCCTCCCCCCGGCGCCCGCGCTCCTCCGCCCGGTCGGCGTCGAAGACGACCTGCCCACAGGCGGCGCCGGGGGACGCGGGAAGCCCGGTGGTCAGGAGGTCCAGCTCGGCCTTGGGGTCGATCGTGGGGTGGAGGAGCTGTTCTAGATCGTTGGGCGGAATGCGCGCCACCGCCTCCTTTTCGTCGATGAGCCCTTCATCCACCATCTCGCACGCCACCCGAACCGCGGCCGGTCCGGAGCGCTGGGCCCGGCGGGTCTGCAGCATGTAGAGCGTGCCGCGCTCGATGGTGAACTCCATGTCCTGGACGTCCCGGAAGTGCCGCTCCAGCGTCCGCGCCATCTTCTCCAGCTCTTGGTAGGCCACGGGCATGACGGCCCGCAGGTTGGCGATGGGCTCGGGATCGCGCATGCCGGAGACCACGTCCTCGCCCTGCGCGTTCCGCAGGAACTCGCCGTACAGCCCCCGCTCCCCGGTGGAGGGATCACGGGTGAAGGCCACCCCCGTGCCGGAGTCCTCGGCCAGGTTGCCGAAGACCATGGTCACCACGTTCACGGCGGTTCCCATGCTGTCCGGGATGTCGTGCAGCTTGCGGTAGTCGAGGGCTCGCTTGGTGTTCCAGCTTTCGAACACGGCGGCGATCGCGCCCCAGAGCTGCTCCATGGGCTGCTCCGGGAAGTCTTGCCCGGTGGCTTCCTTGATGTAGGCCTTGAAGTCACGGACCAGGTCCCGCATCGCTTCGGCGGGGAGCTCGATGTCGCGGGTCACCCCGGCGGCGCGCTTGCGCTCTTCCAGCAGCTGGTCGAACGCCTTCCTGGGGAGCTGGAAGACCACGCTGCCATACATGGTCACGAAGCGTCGGTAGGAGTCCCAGGCAAACCGGGCGTTCTGGCTCTGCGCCGTCAGCCCTTCGACCGTCACCTCGTTGAGGCCGAGGTTCAGGATGGTCTCCATCATCCCCGGCATGGAGACGGCGGCGCCGGAGCGTACGGAGACCAGGAGCGGGTTCTCGGACCCGCCGAACTGCCGTCCCGTGGCCGCCTCGAGGCGCTGGAGTGCCGTCTCCACCTGCGTCCGGAGCCGCGGCGGGAACTGTCGCGACTCCAAGTAGGCGAGACAGAGCGTGCTCGCGATCGTGAACCCCGGCGGCACCGCGATGCCGATGTTGGTCATCTCCGCCAGGCCCGCTCCCTTGCCGCCCAAGATGTCCTTCATGGCGGCGGTGCCATCGGCGCGGCCTTGGCCGAAAAAGTAGACCAGCGGCTGGCTGTAGGTTCCGTTCATACTCTCGTGCCGGCGAATGGCGCGGCGTGTCGATGGTGGTGACTGCCCTCCGGCACCTCGGTCGGATACCGTCCCGAGAAGCAGGCGTGGCAGAAGGGGGTCGTCTCGCCAGCCGCACGAAGCATGCCGTCCAGCGACAGGTAGCCGAGCGTGTCCACGCCCAGGTACGCCCGGATCTCGTCTAGCGAGTGGGTGGCGGCGATCAGCTCGTCCCGGGTCGGCGTGTCGATCCCGTAGTGGCACGGGCCGGTAATCGGTGGGGAGCCGAGGCGCAGGTGCACTTCGGTGGCGCCGGCGCTCCGGATCATCTGGACCAGCTCCTTGCTGGTGGTGCCGCGCACCAGGCTGTCGTCCACTACGACCACGGAGCGTCCGGTGATGACGCCGCGTACCGGGTTGAACTTGATCTTGACCTTCGCCACCCGCAGCGACTGGCTTGGATGGATGAAGGTCCGGCCCACGTAGTGGTTCCGGATGAGTCCGTGCTCCAGCTTGATGCCCGAGACCTCGGAGAAGCCGAGCGCCATCGCGTTGGAGCTGTCGGGCACGCTGAAGACCACCTGTCCGCCCTCCACCGGCTGCTCGCGGGCCAGCGCGCGTCCGAGCTCACGGCGCACCCGATCCACCGACTCATGGAAGACGGTGCTGTCCGGCCGGGAAAAGTAGACCAGCTCGAAGACGCACCGACTCACCGGACGGGGACGGAGCGGCGCGAGCGACTCGACCACGCCGTCCGTGATCCGCACGAAGTCCCCCGGCTCCAGCTCCCGCTCGAGGGTGGCGCCCACCAGGTCGAGCGCGCAGGTCTCCGAGGCGACGATCGCGCCCCGGTCGAGCCGCCCGATCACCAACGGGCGGAAGCCCCGGGCGTCCACCGCGGCGTAGAGCGTGCGGCCGACCCCCAGCACCAGGGAGTAGGCCCCCTCCAGGTGCTCCAACGCCCCGCGGATCTGGCCCTCGGGGTCCGGCGCCTCGCTCCGGGCGATCAGGTGGACCAGCACCTCGGTGTCGCTCGATGAGGTGAAGATCGAGCCGCGCTCGACCAGCCCCCGACGGAGCTCCACCGCGTTGGTGAGGTTCCCGTTGTGGGCCACGATGAGGGCGCCGTGCCGGTAGTTGACCAGGCAGGGCTGGGCGTTGGCCAGGACCGACGTGCCCGCCGTCGAGTAGCGGGTGTGACCCACCGCGACGTCGCCGGGGAGTGCGTCGAGGATGTCGTCGTCGAACGACTCGGAGACGAGGCCCATGCCCAGGTGGGCGCGGGACACGCCGTCGTCGTCGACCGCGACGATCCCCGCGCTCTCTTGGCCGCGATGCTGGAGCGCGTAGAGCCCGAGATAGGCGAGCCGCCCCGCGTCGCGCAGGCCGGAGACGCCGATCACGCCGCACATACGCTCAGCCCTCCCTGGGTCGCTCGGCGACCGCCGAGCGCATGCGGCGAGGGATGGCATCGGAATAGGTCCGGCGCAGGTCCTGGACCGACCACGCGTAGCGCGCGCCGGGCACGGCGATGACCACCTCGCCGTCCGCCGGGCCGACATGCCCCACGGCCAGGGCAGGGACCCGCTCGCGCGCGGCCAGGGCGAGCAGCCGGTCGAGGGATTCGGGCCGACAGGAGACGACGGCACGAGCGCCGTCCTCGGCGAAGAGCAGCCTCTCGGCCGGGAGGTCGCCCCCGTAGGCCTGGAGGTCGACGACGGCCCCGAGTCCGCCGGCGGCATAGGGTCCCCCGATCGCGGCCTCCGCCAGCGCAGCGGCCAGGCCGCCCTCGCTGCAATCGTGGGCGGAGCGCAGGAGCCCGGCCTCGGCCGCGGCGACCAGGAGCCGCTGCAGCCCGGCCTCCGCCTCCAGATCCACGCGCGGCGGCGTTCCGCCGACGAAGTCGCGGATGACGGCCCAGTAAGCGGAGCCGCCGAGCGCTCCCTGCGTCCGACCCAGCACGACGACCCGATCGCCCGGGGCCGCGAAGTGGCTCGGCACCCGCGCCTCCACCCGGCGCAGCAGGCCGACCATGCCCACCGTCGGGGTCGGATCCACGGCCCCGGTCGGGCTCTCGTTGTAGAACGAGACGTTGCCACCCGTCACCGGCGTGCCGAAGGCGAGGCAGGCGTCCGCGATGCCTCGGCACGCCTCACGGAACTGGTGGAAGACCTCGGGTCGCTCGGGGCTCCCGAAGTTCAGGCAGTCGGTGATGCCGAGCGGCGTCGCGCCGGTACAGGCCACGTTCCGCGCCGCCTCCGCCACCGCGGCCTTGCCGCCCTCGTAGGGGTCGAGCCAGACCAGTCGCGCGTTCACGTCAACCGTCACGGCCAGGCCGAAGTCCGTGCCGGGCACCCGGATGACCGCCGCGTCGCCCCCGGGGCCGATCGCGGTCGAGGCCTGGACGGTCGAGTCGTACTGCTCGAACACCCACCGCTTGCTGGCGATCGACGGGTCGTCGAGCAGGCGCTCCAGCGCCCGGCGCACGTCCGGCGGCGGATCGCCCACGGGTTCCGCGGCCCGGGCCCGGGCCACCCGCGGGTCCTCGCGCGCCTCCGGGGTGTAGACCGGGCAGTCCTCGACCAGGGACCGGCCGGGGATCGCCGCGACCACCGCATCGGCGTGGCGCACCCGGAAGACGCCGTCGTCGGTGACCCGCCCGATCGGCGTGGCGGTTAGCTCCCAGGTCTGACAGACGGCCTGGACCGCCTCCACCCGGTGTGGCTCGGCCACCACCAGCATCCGCTCCTGGGATTCGGAGAGCAGGATCTCATAGGGAGTCATGCCGGGCTCCCGGGTGGGGACCAGGGCGGTGTCGATCTCCACCCCCACGCCCCCGCGCGCGGCCATCTCCGCCGAGGAGCTGGTGAGGCCGGCCGCTCCCATGTCCTGGATGGCCACCACGAGGCCGGAGCCGATGAGCTCGAGGGTGGCCTCCAGCAGGAGCTTTTCGGTGAAGGGGTCCCCGACCTGAACCTGGGGGCGCCTCGCCTCGCTCTCGGCGCTCAGCTCTTCCGAGGCGAAGCTCGCGCCGTGGATCCCGTCGCGACCGGTGCGGCTCCCCACCGCCAGGAGCACGTTGCCCGGGCCGTGGGCGACCGCGCGCATCAGGTCCGCCTCGCGGAGCAGGCCCACGCACATCGCATTGACCAGCGGGTTCCCGGCGTAGGAGGGAGCGAAGACCACCTCGCCGCCCACCGTCGGGACGCCAACGCAGTTGCCGTAGTCCCCGACGCCGCGAACGATCCCGGCGAAGAGATAGCGATTCCTGGCCTCGCTGAGCGGTCCGAGGCGCAGGCTGTTGAGCAGCGCGACCGGCCGGGCCCCCATCGTGAAGACGTCCCGCAGGATCCCGCCCACCCCGGTAGCCGCCCCCTGGTACGGCTCGACCGCGGACGGGTGGTTGTGGGACTCGATCTTGAAGGCGACGGCCCAGCCGTCGGGGAGCCGGAGGACGCCGGCGTTCTCGCCCGGGCCCTGCACTACCTGGGGGCCGGTGGTGGGGAAGGTGCGCAGGACCGGGCGGCTGTGCTTGTACGAGCAATGCTCCGACCAAAGGGCCGAGAAGACGCCGAGCTCGGTCAGGGTGGGTGTCCGCTGCAGCAGGGCGACGATCCGCCGATACTCCTCCGCGGTGAGGTTGTGCTCCTCCACCAGCGCGGGCGTGATGGCCGGCTCGCCGGGGAGGGACTCCGCCGCGAGGGCCTGCGCCGGCCGATCCGCGGCCGTGCCGGTCCCGCCCCCAGACCCGCGCGGGCTCACGCGGGCTTCTTCGAGCCGCGCAGCGTGGCGGCGATGTCTCCGAAGACGCGTCCGAGCATGGACCGATCGTCCTCCGCCGTCAGGAGGTTGATCTCTCCCGGATCCAGCCACACGCCGCCGCAGTGGGTGCACCGGTCGATCTTGACGGACTGGAATTCCTCGACCGTCAGGTCGTACCCGTCCTTCGGACACTTCATGTGATGGGATTTCCGCTCGGCCTCGGCGGCGGCCTCGGCGGCGGCGCGCCGGCGCTCTTCGAGCAGCTCCGCCTCCTTGCGGGCAAAGTACTCGTCCTCGTTCCGGCTGGGCTTGTCGGTCATCGGTGGTCTGCCGTGCAAGAGTCTAGGTCGCGGCGGCCAACTCGTGGGCCGCCAGGGAGAGGAAGAACTCGGCGCCGTCGGTGCCGTCCAGGCCCGGGTCGGACGCGCGCTCGGGGTGGGGCATGACGCCCACGATTCGGCCGGTCGGGTCGCAGATCCCCGCGATGTCGTGGAGCGACCCGTTCGGATTGGCACCCGGCACGTAGCGCAGGACGATCCGCCCCTCGGCCTCGAGCGCCAGGAGGGTCTCGGCGTCGGCCACGTAGCGCCCCTCGCCGTGGGCCACGGGGAGGCGGAGCGTGGCGCCGAGGGCGTAGCCGGCGGTGAACGGCGTCTCGGTCCGCTCGACCCGGACGTCCACCGGCCGGGAGACGAACGTGAGCCCGGCATTGCGGACGAGCGCGCCGGGCAGCAGCCCGGCCTCGCAGAGGATCTGGAACCCGTTGCAGATGCCGAGCACCGGACGCCCCTCCGCCGCATGCCGGTGGACGGCCTGCATGATCGGGCTGAACCGGGCGATGGCGCCGGAACGAAGGTAGTCGCCGTAGCTGAAGCCGCCGGGGAGGATCACCGCCTCGGCGCGGCGTAGGTCCGTGTCCCGGTGCCACACGAAGAAGGGCTCCATGCCCGCCCTCCGGGCGGCCTCGAGCGTGTCCGTGTCACAGTTGCTGCCGGGGAAACGCACCACCGCCACACGGAGCATCAGCCCTCCACTTCGACGATGAAGTCTTCGGTCACGGGATTGGCCAGGAGCCGCTCGCACATCTCCCGGGCGCGGCGCTCGGCCTCGGCGCGGGAGGGCGCCTCCACGCCGAGCTCGATCGCGCGTCCCACCCGGACGGCCCCGGCATCGGCAAAGCCCAGGGCGCCGAGCGCGTGTTCCACCGCCTGCCCCTGGGGGTCGAGGAGCCCGGCCCGAGGCAAGACCCGCACGTGCACGCGATAGGTCGTCATGGCTGCCCCCCTGGCCGCTGAACGATCGGGTCCTCGTGCGTGTCCTCCTGCTCCTGCTCCACATCGACCTCGACGTCGTTCTCCCCGCGCTCGAGGAGGCCCAGCACGGTTCCCCGCACCAGCCCGAATCCGAGGTAGGCGAGGCCCAGGGGGAAGAGCACCTCGGCCGGCTTGACGAGCGCGGCGATCAAGATGCCGAGGTGCAACAGGAGGCCGACGACGCCCTTGACCGACCGGAACCCGATCGGGGGGAATCGGGGGTACTTCACGGTGCTGACCATCAGCACCGAGAGGAGCAGCATCAGGACCACGAGCCCGTCCTTCTGGAGGTCGAGGTACGCGAGCGACGCCTGATACCATTCGGTCTGACTGAAGGGGAAGTAGACGGCGAGGGTCATACCGGCCGCCGGGGACGGCATGCCGACGAACCACCCCGGCGAGCCCTCGGCGGGGCTCGCGTTGAAGCGGGCCAGCCGGACGGCGACCGCCACCACGTAGAGGTAGCAGAGGAGCCAGGCGAACTTGCCTGCCGTCGAGAACTCCAGGAAGTACATGATCATGGCCGGCGCCACGCCGAAGCTGATGCAGTCCACCAGCGAATCCAGCTCCGCCCCGAAGCGGGTCCCCGTCTTGGAGAGCCGGGCCAGTCGGCCGTCCAGCATGTCGGCCACCCCGGCGAACACGACGAACCAGGCGGCCCAGATGAAGTTCCGGTTGAACGCGGACACGATGGCCCAGAACCCGAAGAAGAGGTTCCCCAGGGTGAACGCGCTGGGCACGACCACCACGGCGCTGCGCATGGTCGGACGGAACCGGGGAGGGCGGATCATGTCCATTCGGCGATCACGGTGAGGCCGGCGCGCGCCTGCTCGCCTTCGGCGACCAGGGTCCGGGCTCCGGGGGGGAGGAAGACGTCCACCCGCGAGCCGAACCGGATGAGACCCATGCGGTCGCCCTGCCGCACCGTCGTGCCCTCCGGGTGGTCGGTCACGATCCGGCGGGCGATGAGCCCGGCGATCTGCCGCACGAGGATCTTACCGCGAGGCGTCTCGAGCCCGACCGAGGACTGCTCGTTCTCCTGGCTCGCCTTCTCGCCGGCGGCGTTCACGAACCGCCCGGGCTCATAGTGCCGGTAGGCGATGGTCCCGTCGGCCGGGTACCGATTCACGTGGACGTTGAAGACGTTCATGAAGATCGACACCCGGGTGGACTCCGCGCGATGGAAGGCGGGCTCGTCGATCGAACGCACGCTCACCACCTTCCCATCGGCGGGGGCCAGGATCAACCCCTCCCCCCGAGGGCCGGCGCGGTCGGGGTCCCGAAAGAACGCGACCACCCAGATCGCGATCGGCAGCCAGACCAGCGCCGCCGGCCAGAGCCGGAACCCCAGGAGGGCGGCCAGGATGATCCAGGCCGCCAGGATGAACGGACGTCCCTCCGGGGCGACGCGCATCAGGATCCCTCGATCAGGGGACGGTCGGTGAGCATGGCAAATGCCTCCAGGTAGCGCTCCGTCGTCGCCCGCACGACCTCGGCCGGGAGGGGCGGCGGCGGCGCGTCCCCGCTCCAGCGCCCGGCCCGGCGCAGCCCGTCGAGGTAGTCGCGGAGGGGCTGCTTGTCGAAGCTGGGCTGCGGCCGCCCGGGCCGATAGCCCGCCTTGGGCCAGAGCCGGGAGGAATCCGGCGTCATGACCTCGTCGATCAGGCAGATGCCGCCCTCGGCGTTCCGCCCGAACTCGAACTTGGTGTCCGCGAGGATGAGCCCGCGGGCGTCCGCGTGGGCCCGGCCCGCGGCGTACAGCGCCAGGCTGGCTTCGCGGAGGCGCCGGGCGTCGCCGCCGAGCGCCTCCGCCATGCGGGCGAACGGGATGTTCTGGTCGTGCCCCGATTCGGCCTTGGTCGCGGGCGAGAACAGGGGAGGGTCCAGTCGCTGGCTCTCCACCCACCCCTCCGGCATCGGCTCGCCGGCCAGGGTCCCGCGCTCCCGGTATTCCGACCAGGCCGAGCCGGAAAGATAGCCCCGCACGACGCACTCGAAGGGGATCGGGGTCGCGCGACGGACCAGCATGGCCCGGCCGGCCCATTGGGCCCGCGACGGGCCGAGCCCCGGGACTCGCGTGAGGATGGTGTCGGGATCCGCGGTGACGAAATGGCTGGGGAAGACCTCGGCGAGCGTGTCGAACCAGAAGGCGCTGAGCTGGGTCAACACGGCGCCCTTCTTCGGGACGGGCTCCGCCATCACGACGTCGAACGCGCTCACCCGATCGCTCGCGACGAGCAGGAGATGGCTCGCGTCCGCCTCGTAGACCTCCCGGACCTTGCCCCGCCGCACGAGGGGCAGCGGGAGGTCGCTCCGCACCAGCGTGGTCATACCCGCACGTCCGCGCTCTCGGCATCGGCCGCAAGGGGTCGCGCCCGCTCGACCAGCGGGGCCAGGTATTCGTCCAGAAACTCCTCGACCTGGTCCGCCGCCCGGCCGGTGTACCGGGCCGGGTCGAACTCGGCCCGCAGCCGGGTCGAGGGGATCCCCGCGAACGCGGGGTCGCTCCCCAGGCGGTCCAACAGGTCGTTCGGCCCGCCGGCCGCGACCGCCTCGGCCGCGGCGTGGCTGTGGACCCGGATCACCTCGTGCAGCGCCTGCCGGTCGCCGCCGGCCTGCACGCCCAGCATGAGCCACCGTTCGGTGGCCATGAACGGCATGTGCTGGGCGACGTGCCGGGCGATGGTCGCCTCGCGCACCTCGAGTCCGGCGGTGACGTTCGTGGCCAACACCAGGATCGCGTCGGTCGCGAGGAAGGCCTCCGGGAGCACGAGCCGGCGGTTGGCCGAGTCGTCGAGGGTCCGCTCGAGCCACTGCGCGGCGGCGGTGTGGGCCGGGTTGGCCTGCAGGCTGATCACGAAGCGCGCCAGCCCGCCGATCCGCTCCGCGCGCATCGGATTCCGCTTGTAGGCCATGGCGCTCGAGCCGATCTGCTCGGCCTCGAACGGCTCCAGGAGCTCGC
The DNA here is from genome assembly GCA_041607595.1 of Gemmatimonadales bacterium. Taxonomy (GTDB): domain Bacteria; phylum Gemmatimonadota; class Gemmatimonadetes; order Gemmatimonadales; family GWC2-71-9; genus JBFIUJ01. The sequence goes on from JBFIUJ010000001.1 coordinate 25,608, forward strand.
CTTCGTGCTGCAGGAGCCGGAGGTCGCCCGCCAGCTTGGCGGCGGATTGGGCCATGCCGCTCAAGGCGTCCAGGATCTGGCTGTCCAGCTTGCGGGGATACGTCTGCCCCGTGACCGCGAAGGAGGCGGGGAGCCCGAGGCGCTCCACCACCAGGCGATCCAGCGCCCGCACCTTGCCCGCGTCCCCCCCGAACAGCTCAAGGAACGAGGCCTGGGTGCCGGTCGTGCCCTTGCAGCCGCGCAGGCGCAGGGTCTCGAGCCGATGGCACACCTCCTCGACGTCCAGGGCGAAGTCCTGCATCCAGAGGGTCGCCCGCTTGCCCACGGTGGTCAGCTGGGCCGGCTGGAAGTGGGTGTAGGCGAGGCAGGGGAGCGCACGGGTTCGCCGGGCCAGCCCCTCGAGGAGGCCGAGCACCGCGAGGAGCCGGCCGAGGAGGAGACGGAGCCCGTCCCGCATCACCAGCACGTCCGCGTTGTCGGTCACGAAGGCGCTGGTGGCGCCCAGGTGGAGGAACGGCCGCGCCGCCGGGGCCTGCTCCCCGAAGGCGTGCACGTGGGCCATCACGTCGTGGCGGAAGCGACGCTCGTAGGCCGCGGCCGCGGCCAGGTCCGCGTCGTCGAGGTGCTCCCGCATGGCCTGCACGGCCTCCTCGGGGATGTCGAGCCCCAGCTCGCGCTGGGCCTCGGCCAGAGCCAGCCAGAGGCGGCGCCAGAGGCCGACCCGGTGACGCTCGCCCCACAGCCGCTGCATCGGGGGCGAGGCGTAGCGCGTGCCCAACGGCGAGCGGTAGCGGTCGTCGGTCATCGGAAGACCAGGTCGGTGTAGACCGTCTGGGCTCCGCGGTCCAGATGGATGCGGAACGTCTCGCCGGGGCGGAGCGCGCGGAAGAACGCCCCCACTTCGCCCGCCGTCCGCGCCGGGCTCCGGTTGAAGCCGACGATCACGTCGCCGGCGCGGAGGCCGGTCTGCTGGGCGGTCTGCGGGGCGATCCGGACGATCAGCGCCCCGAAGTCCCGGCGGAGGTTCCGCTCGGATTGGATCGCCGGGGTAACGGTCACCAGCTCGAGATCCTCCAGGACGCGCACGCGCTCGGCCGTGACGGTCGGCAGGTCCCCGGCGACGAGGGTGCGGCGCGCGCCGTCCCCTCCACCCCGGCCGGCCAGGGTCAGGCGCACCGCGTCGCCCACGTGCAGGTCGAGCTTCACCGCCTCCCAATCGAGGTAGTTGCGCAGGCGCCGGCCGTTGGCCTCCACCAGGATGTCGCCGGTCCGGAGCCCGACCCGGTCGGCCGGGCTCCCGGGCGCGACGCCCGTGACCTCGACGCCCCCCCGGCTCTTCCAGGTTCGCATCGCCTCGGCACCGGCCACGTCGAGCCCGGTCCAGGCGCGCCGGACGCTGCCGTTCTGCAGCAGCTGGTCCGCGACGCGGAGCACCCGCTCGATCGGGATGGCGAAGCCGAGCCCGACCGAGCCGCCACTGCTCGAGAAGATCGAGGAGTTCATCCCCACGACCTCCCCGAGCGCATTGGCCAGCGGGCCGCCCGAGTTGCCCGGGTTGATCGCCGCGTCGGTCTGGATCATGTCGAGGTAGAGCCCCGGCTGCTCGCCCGTCGGCAGGATGTTCCGCCCGAGTGCGCTCACGACGCCGGCGGTCACCGTCGGCTCGTTGTTGCCCAGCAGGTAGGCGTAGGGGTTGCCGAGCGCCACCACCCATTCGCCGATCATCAGCCCGGTGCTCCGCCCGAAGGGCACGGTCGGCAGGTTCCGAGCGTCCACCCGGACCACGGCCACGTCCGTCACCGGATCCTCGCCCACCAGGGTGGCCTCGGCCTCGGTGCCGTCCCGGAGCGTGACGATGATCCGCTCGGCCCCGCCGATCACGTGCTGGTTGGTGACGATGACGCCGTCGGCGCGGATCACGAAGCCGGTTCCGTACCCCTGGACCGTGCGCTCGGTGTTCTGGGGCACGAAGAAGAGATCCCAGGGCGTCCGCACCGGCACCCGCTGACGGCTGGTGACCGAGAGCGAGACGACCGCCGGCGCGATCCGGCTCGCGGCGCTGACGATCGCGGTGCGCCGGGAGGAGTCCAGGGACGTCGCCGGGATCGGCATCGGAATCCCCTCGAGGCCCTGCGGCGCGGTGGCGCCGGCGGTGGCTCGGGACGACTCCGGCACCTGGGCGCGGCAGGAGACGGTGAGGCCCGCGATCAGGAGCGCGAGGGCCGCCACGATGTGGGCGGGGAGGGATCCTCGGTGGCGGAGAAGTGCCATCATGCGACCTCGTACCGCTCGGCGTAGAGGTGCGCCGGATAAGACGCCTCCACGAAATAGAGCCCCTGGGGCGGGGCGGGCGGGCTCGTGTCCGCGTTGTCCGGGCGCGCCAGCAGCCGTGGGATGTCTTCCACCGGCCGGCGTCCGAGCCCGATGTCTGCCATCGTGCCGACCATCATGCGCACCATGTGATGGAGGAATCGATCCGCGGCGACGTGGAGGCTGACGCCCCGGTCGCCGGGGCGCCGCTCCCACTGCACCACGGCGAACCGGCAGTGGTAGTGCGGCTTCGGCGCCCCCTTCACGGCGAACGCCCGGCAGTCGTGCTCGCCGTGAAAGTGGCGCGCCGCGGCGACCAGGGCCGAGAAGTCGAGCGAGCGGCCGAGGGCCCATTCGAACGGTCGCCGGAACGGCGAGGCCGCGGCCTCATCGGTGCCGATGTCGTACCGATAGCGGCGGCCCTCGGCGCTCTTGCGGGCGTGGAAGCCGGGCTGCATCGGGAAGACGGCCTCCACCCAGCAGTCGGCGGGGAGCAGGGCGTTCAACGCCCGCCGCAGCTCGCCAGCGGTCCAGCGCGCCGGCACCGTGCAGCTCACCCCCATCCCGATCGCGTGGACCCCGGCGTCGGTGCGTCCCGCCGCGTGAGCGACCGTCCGGCGGCCGCACAGCCGCTCCAAGACCCGCTCCACCTCGGCCTGGACGGAGCGGACGTCCGGCTGCCGCTGCCACCCGGCGAACCGGCTCCCGTCATAGTGGAGTCGGGCGAGGTAAGTCCGGCTCATCGAGGCGGAATCTAGTCCGGCGCGCCCGCCCCGAGCAAGCTGCGCAACTCGTTGTCAGGATTGACGGAAGGCCGTGCGGCCCGCCGCGGCCCGGGCCGCCGACGGCCCCCCGGTGGGGGGGCCGGAGGAGGGGCTAGTACTTGCGGATGACGCCGACCACCACGCCCTGGATCAGCACGTCGCGCTCCTGGAAGCGCATCGGCTGCATCGTGGCGTTGGCGGGCTGCAGCCGAATCCACCCGCCGGTCTCGCGGTAGAACTTCTTCACCGTGGCCTCGGCCCCGTTGACCAGCGCGATCACCATCTCGCCGTTCTCGGCCGACTGACGGCCGTGGACGACCACGAAGTCCCCGTCCAGGATGTGCTCTTCGATCATGGAGTCTCCCTGCACCTGCAGGGCGTAGTTGGGGCCCCGCTGCGGCAGCATCTCGTCGGGCACGGCGAGCGTCTCGCCGTGCATGACCGACTCGATCGGCGTGCCGGCGGCGACCCGGCCGAGCACCGGGACTTCGGTGGCGCTGGTCGTCCCCTTCGGCGGCAGCACCTCGATCGAACGGCTCTCGTTGTAGCGGCGGTGGATGTACCCCTTCCGCTCGAGGTTGGTCAGGTGCTCGTGCACCGTGGCCAGGGACTGATAGCCGAAGCGCTCGGCGATTTCCTCGAAGCTCGGGGCATAGCCCTGGGCGTCGATGTGGGTCTGGAGATACGAGAGGATCTCGCGCTGCCGCTTGGTGAGTGCCACCGCCGCCTCCGGTGCCGGGTGACCGAATAAGAGCCGAATCGAAGATACCCGAACGCTTCCCGAAGGGCAAGACCCCGACTATCCTCCAAGGAGGCGATCGCTCCGGGCGCGGATCGCGCCGCTGCCGGCTCCCTTCGACGCGGCCGAGCGCGTGATCCTCGCATCCCAGGCCTGGCGTTGGCTCGGAACCCCGTTACCTTCGCCGGTACCGGGCGATCGGTGGGCGACGACCTCATCGACCGACAGCAGAGCTGCGCCCTCACGAGGACGGTGCTTTGGCCGGCGGCGACGGGGCGGCGTCGTCGTGCCCGAGTGGCCGAGGCGACCGAGGCGTCACCACGGCGGACCTACGCGGAAGAGGCACCGTGACGGCTGAGCCCCAGGAATCCGTCCTACCGCCGACGCAGGTCGAGGAAATGCTGCGCACCCTCGTCAAGGGGCAGCGTGCCTTCCAGATGTACCTTCCCAACAACCCGATCTATCATCGCGCGATCGACAACGTGCGCGCCGCGTTCGCGCCGCTGTGGACGGCGACGGCGGAGATCACCCTGTCGGTGGCCGAGACGGATTTCGTCTGGGAGGAGAACGTCGTCTACCAGCAGGCCAACAAGACCGAGAGCCTCGCCTGGACGCTGTACAAGGACGGCCTGCGGACCCTCACCTTTCGGGAGGGCGTGGAGGACGAGGAGATCGTGAGCTTCCTCCAGACGATCAACCGGGTGCGGCAGCTCCCACCCGACGCGGGCGACGATCTGCTCACGCTGCTCTGGGAGCACGATTTCCATTACATCCAGTACCGGTTCGCCGATCTGGGCGCGGACGCGGCGGTGCCCGGCCTCGATTCCGCGGGGCTGGGGGTGTCGGCGCCGCCGCCGGCCGAGCTGCAGGAGCGGGTCCGGGAGGACGCGAAGGCGGAGGAGGGGGCGCCGGCGGAGGAGCCCCCGCGTCCCAAGGGCGTGGTGGACATCGAGGAGTACGAGTCCACGCTCTACTTCCTCGACGAGGGCGAGGTCGCGAAGATCAAGCGCGACCTCGAGTGGGAGTACTCCCGCGACCTCCGCGGCTCGGCCCTCAATAGCCTGTTCGACATCTTCGAGCTGCAGACGAACCCGGAAATCCGGGCCGAGGCCCTGGCGATCCTCGACTTCGTCTTTCCCAACCTGCTGAACGTGGGCGACTTCAAGGCCGCCGCCGAGACCCTGCGGCAGACCCGCATCCTGGCGAAGCGGGCTCGACAGCTCACGCCCGAGATCCTCGGCCAGCTGCGCGGGTTCGATCAGCGGCTGAGCGACCCGGCGATCGTGAATCAGGTGATGCAGGCGCTCGACGAGGGCAGCACCACGCCCACCGACGAGGACATCCGCGAGCTGCTGAGCGAGCTGCTGCCCACCGCGCTGGAGCCGCTCATCGTCTGGCTGCCGAGGATCTCCGCGGCGACCATCCGGGTCTGCGTCACCGAGGCGGTGGAGCGGCTGGCCATGGCCCATCCCCAGGAGGTGCTCGCCCTGCTCCGGCGGCCGGAGGCGGAGGCGCACCGGGGCGTGGTGGAGCTCTGCGGACGGCTCAAGCTGGAGGAGGCCGTGCCCGGCCTGAGCGACGCCCTGGACCACCCCGACGCCGCCCGCCGGCTGGCGGTGGTGGAGGCGTTGATCGCGATCGATTCGCCCGCGATCCTCCCCGCGCTCGACCGCGGCGTGGAGGACGGGGACCGTGCGGTCCGGATGGCCTCGGTCCGCGCGATGGCCGGGCGGCGCTACCGCGGCGCACTGCGCCGGATCGAGCCGGTCATCTTCGGCAAGCGGGGGAAGGACATGGACTTCAACGAGAAGCGCGCGTTCTTCGAGGCCTACGGCAGCATCGCCGGGGAGGCCGCCCTGAAGCCGCTGGCCGGCATGCTGCTGCCCACCTCGTTCCTCTTCTTCCAGCGGCGGCGGAGCGCGGAGGTGCGGATGTGCGCGGCGCTCGGCATCGGCAAGATCGGGACGGCCGAAGCGCGCGATCTGCTGCAACGGGTCGCCAACGACAAGGATCGCCAAGTGCGCAACGCCGTCGGCGCCGCGCTGCGGGGGAGCGTGGCATGACCGACGAGCGCCACGCCGCCGAGTTCGGCCCCCGCCCCTCGATGCTTTCGACCGAGGAGCAGAGCCTGCTCCGGCAGGGTGGGCGGGGACTGCTGCTCGCGCTCTACACCGCCATGCGCAGTCTCAAGCTCTATCCGGTCGTGAACGCCACGGTGCAGAAGTCGCTGGACGACCTCCAGGCGTCGGCCCTGCATCTGCTGGAGGCCGAAGAGGAGCTCGAGATCCGCCTCGCCGGGGACTTCATCTTCGTCAACGAGACCCGCCTCCGGCTCGAGCTCGACAACTACGCCTCGTTCAGCCAGATCCTCTCCATGCTCCGCACCTTCGAGATCGGACGGATGCGGGTGCACCCCGGGGTCGAGCGGCGCGAATGGCAGGTGTTCCTCAGCCTGCTCCTCAACCTCTCGGAGCGGGACGAGGAGCACCTGTTCGACGAGCTGTGCAATCGCCTGGCCAAGGCGGAGGTGGGGAGCCTCGAGCTCGAGCTGATGCCCGACTCCTTCGACGTCGCCGATCCGGAGGAGGCCCGGGCCGTGGCCAAGCGCACCTACGCCCAGGGCGTGGCGGTCACCAAGGACGTGGTCAACAGCGTCCGGCTCGGGCGCGCCGCCAATCTCAAGCGGGTGAAGCGGGCCGTCCAGGCCGTCGTGGACCAGGTGCTCAACAACGAGTCGTCCCTCCTCGGCCTCTCCACCATCCGGAACTACGACGAGTACACCTTCACCCACTCGGTGAACGTCTGCATCTTCGCCGTGGCGCTGGGGAAGAAGCTGGGCTTCTCCAAGCTCCAGCTCTACGACCTCGGCCTGACCGCCCTCCTCCACGACATCGGGAAGGCCCGGGTGCCCCACGACGTCTTGAACAAGACGACCGGGCTCACCGAGGAAGAGTGGCACCACATGCAGGCCCATCCCTGGCTCGGGGCCCTCACCCTGTTCAGCCCCCGCCGGTACGAGGAGACGCCGTACCGGTCCATCCTGGTGGCCTACGAGCACCACCTCAAGGTGGACCTCACCGGGTATCCGCGGACGATCCGCCCCCGGGAGATGGGGCTCTTCTCGCGCCTCGTCGCCGTGGCGGACGGGTTCGACGCCGCGACCACACGCCGGAGCTACCAGACCGTCCCGATCCAGCCGGATCAGGTCCTGAAGGAGATGTGGGGGAACCCGCGCCGGGGCTACGACACGACGCTGGTGAAGGCCCTGATCAACCTGCTGGGCATCTATCCGGTGGGCACCTGCGTCATCCTCGACTCCTACGAGGTGGCGATCATCACGGGGGCCAATCCCGACACCGAGCTGCAGAGCCGTCCCAAGATCCGGGTCTGCATCGACCCCGATGGGGCGGTGATCCCGCCGCCGGGCACCCCGATCGACCTGGCCGAGACCGGGCCGGGGGGGAGCTACCTGCGGTCGATCGTGAAGGTCACCAACCCCGACCGCTACGGCCTGACGGTCGGCGACTACTTTGTCTGAGCCCCTCCATCGCGGCGAGCCGCCGCGGCTCCCCCGCGAGGACGCGACCGCGTGCTGACCCGATGGCTGGCCGTTCCCAACCTGCTGTCGGCTTACGCCCGCCTCCTCACCACCCTGGGGGCCCTGGTGCTCGCCGGGGTACTCCTGACCGATCCCGGCTGGCTCGAGCAGCCGCTCGCCGTCGCCGTGCTCGCCGCGCTGGTGGCGGGGTTCCGTGCCGCCCCGGTCCGCCTCAGCAAGTTCTCCTACCTCACCCAGACCGGAGTGACCGCCCTGGCCGGTACCCTCGTGGTGGGGCCCGGGGCCACGGTGCTGGGCGTCGTCCTCGGCACGCTCATCGCGGACGGGGCCGTCCTGCGGAAGCCGGTCTGGGCCGCGGTGGTCAACGCCGGCCGCGAGGTCCTGGCGCTGGTCTCGGCCTTCGGGCTCTATGCCGCCGTGTGGCACACCAGCGGCTACCCGGACCTCTCCCTCGACTACCTGCCGGCGGCGTTCTCCTACGCGGCGATGTACTTCTTCACGACGCGATCGCTCTTCTACTTCACGCTGCTGGTGCGGGACAAGCTGGAGAGCGAGGAGCGGCTGCTGATCCTGCGGTACGAGGTCGTGGCCTACCTGCTCACGGTCCTGGCGGTGCTGATCGTGGTCGGGGCGATGGAGACGCTCTCGCCCGGGGGGTGGGCGGCC
>JBFIUJ010000002.1:0-27523 GCA_041607595.1 Gemmatimonadales bacterium
CACGGTACGCGACGCGGTCCCCTTGGAGGTCGGTTGCGGCCGCGAGGGCCGCGAGCGCCTCCAGGGATGCGGGGTTCGCCGCCAACGCGCGATCGAGCGTCGCGCGCGCCTCGGCATAGTCCTCGGCCTCGAGCGCGAGCCTGGCCTGGAGGACCAGCGCCTCGACGGAGCGCGGGTTCACGGCCAGGCAGCGGCGGACGTCGTCGGCCGCGCCGGGCTCGCCGCCGAAGAGCCTGGTACGGGCCACGCCGAGCAGGGCCCCACAGTGCCGTGGGTTCCGCTGCAGGACCGCCTGGAAGGTCGCGGCGGCCTCGCCCCCCTGGTACTTCTCCAGGAATAGCCGACCCAACGCCACTTGGATCTCCAGATCGGCGGAGTCGGCCGCCACCGCGCGGTCGTACAGGCGGAGCGCCTCGTGCGCCGCGGCGGGGACCTCCGAGGCCAGCCGGCGATGCGCCTCCGCGACCGCCGCGAGGTCTCGCGGGCCGAGCCCGGTCAGTCCGGCGCCCGCCAGCCGGCGGTACTCGGCCATCGCCCGCACCCGGTCCCCGCGACGCTCCCAGAGGCCCGCCAGGCGCACCCGGGCCGTGAGACTGTCGGGCCCCACCCGAGCCCGCTCGAGCGCCGCCTCCGCCTCGGACTCGCGACCGACCTCGAGCAGCAGCTCGCCGAGGAGTCGCCACGGAAGCGCCGACGAGGTACGGTCGGCGAAGCCGTGGAGCGACGCGATCGCGCGCTCGGGCTGGCCGGTGGCGGCGAGCGTGACCGCGAGCCCCTCCATAGCCGGCCAGGACGAGGAATCCCGACCGAGCGCCGCCTCGAACCCGAGCACCGCCTCGGCGTACCGTCCCGACGCGAGGGCCTCTGCGGGCCGCGACGACTGCGCGCCGGATGGCTCGGCGCAGCCGCCGAGACCGGCGAGGAATCCCGCGAGAAGGAACCGCCCGGCGGAGTGGCTCACGGTTTCGGCTCCCGCGCCCGAAGCTCGGCCGTGGCCTCCGCCAGGGCGACGAGCAGCTCTTCCAGCCGCCGCTCGTACACCTCCGGCGCGAGTCCCTCCTTCCGCCCCCGCAGCTCCGCCACGGCCGATTGGATCGAGTCCCGGCGCCGGAGGAGGGCGAGCACGGCCGGGTCGGTCGCCGCACCGCCGGCCACTCGTCCGGGGCCGTCGAGGAACGTCCGGGCCGCGAGAGCACCATCGCCGCCCAGGGCGGTCGGCGACTCCGCGCCACGACCGTCGCCGTCGTCCTCCAGCAGGGCGTGCTCCGTGCGCAGCCGTCGCTCGGACTCGTACCGGCGGGCCACCTCTCGGCGCGCATACTCGAAGGCCTCCAGCAGGGACACGCGCCCGTCCTTGTCGGTGTCCGCGACGTCGCTCGCGAAGGCCTCCACGAACGGTGCGGGAAAGAGCGTCTCGTTGCGCTCGAAGCCCGACTTGGTGGCGGAGATGATCACCCGATTCGGCCCGGCGAGGGCGGGCACGAAGTCGCCCCCCGCGCTGCCGAGGTGGGCGAAGACCACGCGCCGGTCCCCGAGCCTCGCGAGCAGGCCGGCGAGCGCCTCCGCGGTGAGGTCCGGTCCGGGAAGGCTCAGCCGCGCCGCCCCGCCCTGGGCGCTCCCATGGCCCACGTACACGATGACGACGGTTGCGTCCGGAGCCGTCCGCTCGGCGAGCGCCGCCAAGTGCCGCTCCAGCTCCGCGCGGGTGGAGCGCCCGCGCGCCAGCCCGGGGGCGTCCTCGGGCCGCTCGGTGAAGAGCGCGAGCCGATCATCCGGCACGCCCCACCGCTCCCGCGCCGCCTCGAGCAGCGCCCGGCTCCAGGCCAGGAACTGACGTCGGTACTGGGCCTCCCCGCCGATCCCGGCGATCACCGTGAGGTGGGCCTGCGCGGCGGCTCCTGCGACCGGCAGGGCGAGCATCAGCAGCGCGAGGGTCGCGGCCCTCACGCCAGCCGCCTCGCCCGCCGGTACCCCCACTCGGCGCCCAGCAGGAGGAGGAGCGCGAGGAGCACCGCCGGCACGTTCCAGAGATCATAGGTCTGCCGGACGGTGAGGCCGCTCGAGGTGTACCGGAGCTCGTCGGGGAGTGCCCCGGCCGTCGACGGCGTGAAGAAGCGCCCGCCCGTCTCTCCGGCGATGCGCCGGAGCGTCGCCCCGTGCATCCCGGCATCGAAGGCCTCGACCGAGGCCGGCGCCACCCGGATCGCGGTCCGGGCGCTGCCCCGCAGCCGGCCGCCGGCTCTGGCCTCCACGACCACATCGAGGATCCCGGGCTCGGCGGCGGCAAGGCTGCCCCGGTACCCTCCGTCCTCCTCCACCGCCCAGTCCAGCCGCAGCAGCTCCTCCCGCCCGCCGGGCATGGTCACCCGGGCCGTGACTTCGGCGCCGTTCACACCCAGGTGGAGCGAGTCGGCCACACGCGCCCGCAGGACGATGGCCTCGCCGGGGGCCACGATGGACCGCTCGGGCGAGACCGTCACCGGATCCGGGACGTAGCTCACGAGCCAGCGCAGGAGCTGGCGCCAGAGGGTCTCGTGGGTCTGGTCCTCGAGCGGCACGTCCGCATGCATCTGCCAGGCCCATGAGTCCTGCACCGGGAATGCGATGGCCTTGCCGCGCCCGTACCGCTGATAGGCCAACGCCACCGCCGGGTTCCCGCCCTCAACCGGGTCCCCCGAGAGAAGCGTCACCGCACCCGGCTTCACCCGGCGCACCGGCTGGAGCGAGGAGAGGGGCGGAAGGCGACGCCACCGCGCGGCCGAGGAATCGAGGGTGGCCGCGAGTTGCAGCGCGGGATGGATCGCGCCGGCAGGCGTGGGGGCGACTCGGAGGAATGCCGGAGCCGAGTCGGGGCGAACCGATCCGTCGGGCACGACGGGCATCGCGTTCGCCACCGGCGTGCCGGCATACCCGCCCGCGGCGAGGGCGTGCGCGCCGCCGAGCGCGAGCAGGCCGCCGCCGCGCCGCTCCACGAACTCCTCGATCATCCGGAGTTGGTCCGCCGTGAAATAGCTCGCCTCGATGCTCCCGAGGATGAGCCCGCGATAGGCGAAGAGCGCCTCCCGGGTCCGAGGGAAGCCCGCGGCCAGCTCGCCCGGCTCCGAGACGTCCAGGCGGAGGAACTTGTCCTCGCCGGTTCGCTGGAGCAGCACCAGCTGGAGCTGCGGGTCTCCCGCCACGGCCCGGCGCAGGAAGGTCGCCTCGAAGCGGAGCTCGCCCTCGACGTAGAGGATCTTGGCCCGCTTCGAAACGACCCGGACCAGCGCCTCGCGCGCGTTGTTCTGGGCGACCCGCTCGCCGCTCTGGGGCGGGACGTGGACCCGCAACAGGCGGGTGCCGGCCTCGGACGCGGTGAACGGAATGCGGACGGTCGTGGCCTCGCCGCCTGGCGCCAGCGAGATCCGTTCCGACGCGACGATCCGCCCGGCGTCCTCGACGTCCACCCGGACCGACGCCCCGTCCAGGCCGTACTGCAGCAGCGTGGCCTCGACCATGGCGGACGCGCCCCTGAGCACTTCCGCCGGCGCGTCCACCCGCAGCACTTCGAGATCCGGCTCGAGGCGCTCCTCGCCGAGCCCCACCGGGTGCACCGGCACTCCGTCCGCCTGCAGGGACACCAGCGCCTCGGTGAGGGGCGTGGAGCCGTTGCCGGCGCCATCCGTCAGGAGGACCACGCCCGCGACGGGAATGCCCTGCAGGTCGGCCCTGACGTCGAGAAGGGCCCGGGCGAGGTCGGTCCGGTCTCCATGCTGGCGCAGTGAGTCGAGCCCGGCGATCCGCTCGCCACCGCTGGCCAAGCGGTAGAGCCGGAGCGTGAAGCGCTCGGCGAGCTCAGCGAGGAGGCCGGACTCGCCGCCGAGGAGTCGCGCCGCGGCGCCCGCGCGGGTCTCCCCGGTCCGGTCCGCGATGGCCATGCTCTCGGAGTCGTCCACCACCACCGCGACCACGTTGCGCTGCGGCACGACCGTGGCCACCACCAACACCGGACGGAGCAGGCAGACCGTCACGACCGCCAGGGCGAGGGCGCGAAGCCCGCCGAGGGCCAGACGGTCCCGCCCGGTGAGCCGAGGGTCCGCGCGACGATAGGCTTGGACGGCGAGGGCGATGCCGCCCGCCAGTACCAGGAGGGGAATGACGATGGGCCAGGGCGGCTCCAGGGCGAGCGCGCCCTTCCGGAAGAGCACCGGAGGGTAGCGGAAGAGAGCGTGGAAGATGGATTCGAGCACGGCGTCCTCCCGGCGTCGGCGGGACGCATGCCCCGCGACCTCCCCTTACGATAAGGCCGGGGCGGGTGTTGCGGCGCCGGGACGGTGGGTCGTCAGGTCGGTCGCGAGAAGAGGGTGACGCCGGTCGAGTCCACCCGCACCCGGCGGACCCAGGGCGGGAGCCCGACGGGAATCGATGCCTCGGTGGCCCCCGGCAAGGCCCGGGCGACGACGGTGGGAATCATCGCGCGCGGGATGGGAATCCGGCCGACGACCATCTCGTCCACGGTCCAGACCGCGCGCCCCGGCGCGACGACCGAGACCGGACCCGCCAGACGGACGCGCTCCTGCGAGCCCAGCATGACCGCCATCGCCCCCAGCAGGGGCGAGGCGAGCTCGGCGGTCGCGACGACGGCCACGGCCCCGAGGCGGTTCGGTCCGAGCTCCACGTCCAACGAGGTGATGTGGGGTCGGATGCCGGGCGCGATGCGGTCCGACATCATCCGCAGCGTCGCGCCCCGCCCCAGGAACAGGGTGTCCGGCGCTGGCACGCCCTGCGCCGCGAGCGGCAGAGCGGCCGCGCCGAGGACGGCGGCGGGGGCCAGCAGTCGGACCAGGTGAAGCACGCTACGGTGCACGAAGACCTCCTCGGGTACGGCGGGGGACGCGCGGAGGGCGCCTCACCGCACAGGACTCCCGGCAATCCGCGCCGTGCGCAGGTGCCAGCCGCGGGTCGAGCGGACGAATTCCGAGACGAACGGAATCCACTGGTCGCGGGCCTGCCCGGCGGCGTCGTTCCACGTGATTCGAACGCCGAGATCGACCGCCGCCGTCTCGTCCGTGACGCGCGGCTCGCCGGTGAGGCGCCACTCCCGGACGCGGTAGCGCCACTCGCGCGTGCGCAGCAGATGCTGGAGCCAGGTCATGTTGGCGACGTCCTCCGCGGTCATGGGCCGGTAGAAGGACACCACCTGATCCAAGTTACCCGCACGGAGGGCGGAGACATACTCCCCGAGACCCTCGCGGAACTGCACCTCGGGACGCACGGTGGCGACCGGCTCGGGCCCGGGGGCTGCCGGGGAGGGTGGCGCGGCGACCACGAGCCCGAGGGTGCCTCCGACGCCCTCGACGGTGGCCGTGACGCTCGCCGTCCCGGCGCTCAGCGCCGCGTAGCGGCCCGTGAGCGAGTCGACCCGCAGCACTTCCTCATGGCCCGTGGACCAGGCGACCTCCAGGCCCTGGAGTCGGTTGCCCCGGGCGTCCCAGAGATCGGCCACGAACCGGCCGGTGTCCCCCACGACCAGCGCGGGCGGCTGGCCGATGGCCACGATGGACACGGCGCCCCGCTGGACCACGACCGGCACCGAGTCGCGGAGCGACCCCTGAATCGCCAGGATCTGCGTGAGGCCTGGGGCCCGGGCCATCACCAGGCCCATGGTGCTGTCCACCGCGACGACCGTCGTGTCGTAGGACTGCCAGAGCAGGGGGCTTCGCGCGTCGCGGGCGCGGAGCTCGCCGAACGGCGTGGCCGTGAGGAGGAATGTGTCTCCGACGACCACCGGTGACGGGGGCCGGGCCACCTGGAGCCCCGAGCCCGCCAACAGCCCGCCGGGCGCGGACCCCGACCGAGCGATCAGGGCGACCGCGGCGATCGCGGCGAGCCCGACGACCGGCGCCACCCAGCGCCAACGCCGCTCGGGCTCGGCCCCCGTCCCCACGAACGCCCCCGAGGGCCGCACCGCGGCCGGGGCCACGACGACCTGCACCGAGGCCGCCACGCCCTCCACCGACGCCGAGATCGTGGCCTCCCCAGGGGCGAGGGCCAGGAGCTCCCCCTCCTGGTCGATGCTCGCCACCCCCGGCTCGCTGGACGACCAGGCCACGAGCCGCTCCTGCTCGTTGCCCGCGGCATCCCGGGACGTCGCCTGCAGCCGCGCCGTCTCCCCGACCGTGAGGGGCGCGGGAGGCTCGGTGATTGAAATCGAAGTGACCGGCAGGGCGATGGTCGCCGCCGAGGCCATCTCCAACGTCCGCGCGGTGCGGGCGTGGGAGGAGCGGGGCCCCCGGGGGATGGGGCTCCGCGGCGGGGGGCTGTCGGCCTCGGCCGGCCATTCCCCGCTCACCGCCAGGGTGGCCAGGTCGGAGCGGTGGGGATCCTCCTCGGCCAGCGGAGCCGCTCCCATCGCGACCAGCGCCTGCGCCATCGTAGGGAACCGGCGCGCCGGGTCCTTCTCGCACATCCGGCGGATCGCGCGCTCGAGCTCGACCGGGCAGTCCGGCCGGAGATCCTGGATCGACGGCAGCCGTCGCTCGATGTGCGCCTGCATCACGTCGAAGGTGGCCCCGGAGAAGGGCGGAATGCCGGTCAGCAGCTCGAAGGCCACGATGCCCAGGCTGTACTGGTCGGAGGCCGGCGTGATCGCGCCCGATCGGCACTGCTCCGGGCTCATGAAGGCCGGGGTCCCGATCAGGCTCCCGGTCTGGGTGTGTCCCTGCGATTGGGTGACCTTGGCGATCCCGAAATCGGTGACGACCGCATTGCCGTCGTCGTCGATGAGGATGTTCGCGGGCTTGATGTCCCGATGGACCACGCCCTGCCGATGGGCGTAGTTCAAGGCGCTCCCGATCTGGAACATGATGGCCCGGACCTGGGGGATGGGCAGCGGGCCCGAGTCCAAGATGATGCTGTCGAGCGTGCGGCCGTTCACGAACTTCATCACCAGGAAGTAGAGATCCTCGAATTCGCGCACGGCGTGGATGGTGATGATGTTGGGATGGCCCAGATTGGCGACCGTCACGGCCTCGTGGCGAAACCGCTCGACCATCCCCTCGCCCATGAAGAGGCCGGGCGCCATGACCTTGATCGCCACCTTGCGGTTGAGGGCGATCTCGTGGGCGAGGTAGACCGCGGCCATGCCTCCCCGCCCGAGCTCCCGCTGGATCTCGAACTCCCCCAACGTGGCGGCACGGAGCTTCAGCAGCACCTGGTCCCACGGGGAGAAGGAGGGGCGCGGGTTCGGCCCCGACCCCACCCCGACGGAGCTCCCGCAGCCGGGGCAGAACCGATGCGCCGGCAGCAGGGAGGAGCCGCACGAGCCGCAGGTTGTGGCACGCGCGCCACAGCCGGTGCAGATGCTGGCGCCGGCTGGCAACAGGGTTCCACAGTTCGCGCAGTTCGTACCGCTCGTCATTGGCGCTCGGGGCCGGTCTCGGATCGAGGGAGGGGCCAATACGAATACGTGCGGTGGGACCGAGCGGTCCCACCGCAATTCGTTGCATATCCTGTGCCCCCAGCGACTTGCGGGCCTTCACCCGCCCCGACTCGGATGGTCAGCGTCCGGCGCCCGCGCCCTGGCTCGGGGCGATGCGGCAGGTGGCGATCTCCCAGCCGCGGGCGGTCTGGGCGAACTCGGCCTCGAAGCGCGCCGTCTCGTCCCGACGGCTGCCGGAGGAGGGATCGCGCCACCGGAATCGCACCGTGAAGCTCGCCTTGCCCACCGGTCCCGCGATGGTGGGGTCGCCGTCGATGTCGTGGCCGCGGACCTCGTAGCGCCATTCCTTGGTCGTCATCAGCTTCACCAGTCCGTCCAGGTTCTGCCGATCGACGGCGCTCGCCGGACGGTAGAGCGTACGGATTCGGCCGGCGTCCCCGCCCTTGAGCGACGCCACGTACCCGCTGACCGCCCGCCGGATCTGGGACTCTGCGGGTCCCGTCGCGCGCACGGCGGGCACGGAGGGCGGCGGGGGGGCCGCCGCCGCCGCACGCGGGGCCACCGTGACGGACACCGATCCCTCGACCCCCTCCACCAGCGCCGACACCGACGTCGTCCCCGCGGCGCGGGCGACCAAGGCTCCGGTCAGGGAATCGATCCGCGCGACTTCCGGGCGGCTCGACCGCCAGACGACGGGTCGGTTGGTGAGCAGGTTCCCCCGCACGTCACGCACGGCCGCGATCAGCGTGTCCCGCTCTCCGGGCCTCAGGGTCCGGCTGGCGCCGAGCCCCACGGCCGCGACCCGCGCAGGACCCACCGTCAGCAGCATCGAGTCCCGCACTCCGCTGATCTCCGCGGAGAGGACCGCCTGCCCCACCCGAAGCGCCTCCACCTTTCCGCTCAGGTCGCCGACGGTGAACACCGCCGCGTTGCTGGAGCGCCAGACCGCAGCCCCGGCACCGCGCGCCGACCCGTCCACGAACGTCGCGCCCACGGTGAAGGTGTCCCCGATCCCGATTGCCGGGGGAAGGTTCTCGAAGCGGAGCACGTGACCCCCACCGCCGCTGCGCCCCATCACCAGCGCGACGCCGGCGACCGCCGCCACGCCGACGATCCCGGCGGCCGCCACCCAGCGCCGGCGGCCCCCAGCCGCCGGAGCCTCGGGCGCCGGCGTAGCCGTCCCCGGCGCCGGAGTGGCGGTGGCCGGCACCGGGGTGGCCGACCCGGGCGGAACGGAGACCGTCGGCGCGGTCGACACTCGGCGGACCTCGGGCGGCACCGGGAAGGGGGTCACCGGCCGCGGCGGACTCGGGATCGGACTCAGCGGCGTCTTGGTCGCCTCGACCTCGTTGGTCTCGCCGAGCATGGCCGCGATCTCGGCCAGGCGGAGCCGGACCGGGTCGTGCTCCGGCAGCGGCCTGGCCCCGATCGCCTCCAGGGCGTCGGGAATGCCGGGCCAGCGGTCCGCCGGATCCTTGGCGCACATCCGCTCGATCGCGGTCTGGATCTCGGGCGGACAGTCGGGACGCACCTCCGCCAGGCTGGGCAGGGGCTCCGCGATGTGAGCCTGCATCACGGAGAAGCTGGTGCCGTCGAACGGAGGCCGGCCGGCCAGCATCTCGAAGGCCACGATGCCGAGGGAGTACTGATCCGACTTGGGGCTGAGCGGGCCGGAGACGCACTGCTCCGGACTCATGAAGGCCGGGGTGCCGACCAGGCTCCCGGTGCGGGTCATGCCCGGCGCCTCCGCCACCTTGGCGATGCCGAAGTCGGTGACCAGGGCGGTCCCTTCGTCATCGACCAGGATGTTGCCGGGCTTCACATCTCGGTGGATGACCCCGTGCTTGTGGGCATAGGCCAGGCCGCTGCCCACTTGGAACAGGATCGCGCGAGCCAACGGGATCGGCAGCTGGCCCTGCTCGCGCAGGATGCTGTCGAGCGAGCGCCCGCGCACGAACTTCATCACGAAGAAGTGGAAGTCCTGCATGGCCCGCACCGCATGGATGGTGATGATGTGCGGGTGGGTCAGGTTGGCGATCGTGACCGCTTCCTGGTGGAAGCGCTCGACCATCCCCTCCCCCATCAGGAGGCCGGGCGCCATGACCTTGATGGCGACCTTCCGATTGAGGGCGATCTCGTGCGCCAGGTAGACCGCGGCCATCCCGCCGCGCCCCAGCTCCCGGCGGATCTCGAACTCCCCGAGGGTGGCGGCGCGGAGGCGCTCCAGCACCTGGTCCCAAGGCGAGTACGAAGTGCGCCCGCCCGTGGGGTTCGAGACGGCCGTCGAGGCGGGCGCCGGCGCCCCGCAGCTCTGGCAGAACTGGTTGCCCGGCAGGAGCGCGCTTCCACAGGATCCGCACGTCTGCACGCGGGCGCCACAGCCACCGCAGAATCCGGCACCCGGGTGAATGGTATTCCCGCAGTTGGTGCAGACGATGGCGGAGGGCATGCTGCCGGTGGACCTTCGGTGTGGGATCGCAGGTGAGCCGGCCCGAGTTGGCCGGCCCAGTGCTCGCAAATTGCCGAGCGACCGGGCCCGGCGCAAGCCGTCTCAACGCCGGTAGCGGGAGCCACGTAAGACGGTGGCGGCCCGCCGATCCACCGCGGCGGCGGCAGCCCCACGGCACTCATCCAATGGAAGGACGACCCATGCACTCGCCTGCTCGAGCCGGCACCGCCTGGTACGCTCTGACCCGGCTCGCCCTCGCCACCGTCGCCGCCGCCGTGCTCTCCGCGCCCGCCGCCGCCCAGGCGGGCCCCCCGGGAGGCATGGGTGGGCGGATGGTCGGCCGGTACCAGGCCCTGATCGACAGCGTCGCGGGCGGACTCGCCCTGAAGGGCGACCTGTCCACCAAGGTGACCGCCGTGCTACAGGGCGAGCGGGACTCCCTCCAGGCCGCGATGAGTGCCCTGATGGCCCAGGGGCGGGGTCCGGAGATGCGCGAGGCGATGATGCAGAAGTCGGCGGCCCTGCGAGCCAAGTCCGACTCGTCGCTCGCCGGTCTCCTCAGCGCCGACCAGATGGGCATCTATAGAAAGATCCGGGAGACCTGGCAGGCCGCCGGGCGCGGCCCGGGCATGGGGGGACCCCCGCGCGGACCGGGTGGGTCCTAGGCGGACCGCCAGGAGAACGGCCCCCAGAGGCCGCCGCGATCAGTGGCGCGGGGCCTCGCTCAGCGGGATGGGACCGGCGAACGGCCGCGCCTCCGAGAGCAGCCGGGAGAGGTTCGGCCGGCCGCTCACCCATTCCTCGATCGGGCAGGTGACATGCTGCCGTCCCGTGGCGCTCTCCACCAGGATCGAGACCCGGCACGCATCTCCGCTCGATGCTCGGCAGCCGCTGCCGCTCACCCTGCCGATCTCACGGAAGGTCCAGGTCAGGCCCGCCGGGTCGGTGTGCTTGTAGAGTCCTGGCATCGGAGCCCTCCCAGCAAAGGCGGCCAGGGCGCGCCCGGCCTGTCGCAGGCCCGTGGACGCTCCCCGGCGGAGCATCGAGGACGCGTCGTCGCCCTCGGTTCAATCGCCCCGAATCTCGTCCCGAGTGCGTGAACGGAGCGTGAATCGTCGGATTCACCACACCAGGTGGAGGCCCCCCGCGAGCGTGAGCAGGTCGCGCCGGCCCCCGCCACCCGTGCCCTGCAGGCTCCAGTGGTAGCGAGCCTCCAGGCCGAGCGCGGGCCCGCGATCGGCCCGGCGGAGGATGCCGCCGCCGAGGCTCGCCCCCACGAGATCCAGCTGAAACCGGTTCGGGACCTGCCAGGTGTAGCTCCCCAACCCGCCGACCACATAGGGCCGCCACCCGCCCGTTCGGAAGTCCATCCGGGCAACCCCACCGGCCTGCAGTACCCGCTGCCCGGCCCCCACGAAGTCGATCGCGGCCTCTGGGCCGAGCGCGAAGCGCCCGGCACGAAACGCGAGGTGCGCGCGCACTCCCACGCCTCCGGCGCCTGCCTCGGAGGCCTCGTCGATCGCGCGAGCGACCCCAAGGTGGAGGCCTGCGGTCCCGACGTCCTGCGCCGTCATCGCGGGGGCCAGCGCGAGCGAGGCCAGCGCCGCGAATCCGAGCCGAGCCGAGCGCAGGGTCACGGGAGCCGTCTTCGCCAACGGGGGATCGCGGCGCCGACGACCCCGCCCACCAGGGCACCGGCCGCGGCGCCGCCGACGGCGAGGACGGGGATGGCGGCGGTGCAGTCCGTCTCGCACGCCTGTTGGATCGCAGCGCCGTACAGGACACCGAGTGCCAGGCCGGCGAGCCCGCCGACGATGGCGCCGGGCTTGGTCGCCCGTCCGCGCACCCACAGGGTGTCGATCTCCGAGAGCGAGACCGTGATCGTGTCCCTCGCCTCCGCCTCTGTGCCTGTGACGATGCCGAGGAGGAGGCCCGTCTCGGAGGCGTGGAGGACCCTCCCGGTCAGCCGACCGGCCGGCCCGTGTACCCGGATCGTGGTGCCGGCGTGGAGCCGGGCGGCGCTCCTCAGCACGTCCGAGGCTTGCGCCTGGAGGGGGGCGGCCGCAGCGATGGATGCGACACCGAGCGCCGCCACCCAGGGGGCCGTCCGACATTTCCGCTTCGACAGGTTCGCCATACTATAAGGATTGACCTCCAGGGTATCTTGGCCGGTTGCTCATGTTCCCTTCGGAATGTCGCAGGGGACCGTGACCTGCGCGTCCCCTGAGACTGCGGTCCGCAGGGGGCCCTGTTCCCTCCTGGGGACGGGACGGCTCGATCGAGGATCCACGAGTCGTGGGGTCCGGCCGCCGCTCCGGCCCGTGGGTCGGAGTGCAACCATTGTCGTACACGCTCCGTCCGAGAGGCCGATGGCCCACTCACCGTTCACCCCCGCCGTCGCCGGCGGTCGCCGGAAGCCGAGCCGCGGATGAACGACGACCTCCGCGACCGCCTCGCCGTGGCGCTGGGCGACGGCTACCGCCTCGAGCGGGAGCTGGGCGGCGGGATGTCCCTGGTGTTCGTGGCGCACGAGGTCGCCTTGGACCGGCGGGTGGTCGTGAAAGTGCTCTCGCCCGATCTCCGGGGCGGACTCAACGCGGAGCGCTTCGCGCAGGAGATCATGCTGGCGGCCCGGCTGCAACACCCGCATCTGGTCCCGGTGCTGACGGCGGGAGAGCTCGACGGCCTGCCCTACTACATCATGCCGCTGGTGGACGGCTCCTCGCTCCGGGAGCGGCTCGAGCGCGATCGCACGCTGCGGCCGGCAGAGGTGGTCCCGATTCTCCGCGACATCGCCCGTGGGCTCCAGCACGCGCACGCGGCCGGCGTGATCCACCGGGACGTGAAGCCGGAGAACATCCTGCTGGCCGGTGGATCCGCGGTGCTCACCGACCTGGGCGTGGCCAAGGCGCTGACCTCGGCCGCGGGGACCGCGGGATCGTCGGGGGCGGTCACCGCCATCGGCTTCACGCTAGGCACGCCCGCCTACATGTCGCCCGAGCAGGCCGCCGCCGACCCCGCCCTCGACGCGCGGAGCGACCTCTACGCGCTGGGTGTCGTCGCCTACGAGATGCTGGTGGGCTCGGCGCCCTTCCGGGGGACCTCGCAGGAGCTGCTCGCCGCCCACCTGACCACGCCCCCGCCCGCGCTCCCGAGAGGCCGGGTCCCCCCCGGCCTCGCCGCCGTGGTGCTGCGCTGCCTGGCCAAGAGGCCGGAGGATCGCTTTGCCTCCGCCGCGGATCTGCTCACGGCCTTGGACGCGCCCGACCTGCTCGAGTCCAGCCCGTTGGCCCGCGTCCCGCGCTGGGCCGCGTTGGCCCTGGGCGCCCTCGCGGTGGCGGTGGCCGCAGGGCTCGCGCTGGGAGGACGCCGCGAGGCGGGCGCCGGCTTCAAGTCGGTCGCCGTGCTCCCGATCGTCAACCTGGGCGGCAACCCCGAGAACGAGTACTTCGCGGACGGGCTCACCGATGAGCTGACCGTGGCGCTCGCCACGGTGCCAGGTCTCCGGGTGGCCTCCCGGACCTCGGCCTTCAAGTACAAGGGAAGCGACGTCACCGCGCAGGAGATCGGCGAGGCGCTGCGGGTCACCACCGTCCTGGAGGGCACCCTCCGGCGGCAGGGGTCTCGTCTGCGCTATTCCGCTCAGCTGATCGGGGTCGAGGACGGCCTGGCGCTCTGGGCCGGGACCTATGAGCGGGAGGCGAGCGACGTATTCGCCCTCCAGGACGACATGGCTCAGGCGATTCTGGGCGCCCTCGGCGCGAGCCTGGGCGGTGGGACGGGCAAGACTCGGCGGGGAACGCGCGACCTCGGGGCCTACGATCTCTTCCTCCGGGGCCGCTTCTTCCTCGCCAAACGCAACGGCGACGCGCTCAACACGGCGGTCGAGCAGTTCCGCCGAGCGCTCGCGCGGGATCCCGCCTTCGCGCGAGCCCACGCCGGCCTGGCCGACGCCTACGCGCTCCTACCGCTCTACACGACGTTCCCGGCGGACTCGAGCCTCGCCCTCGCCGTGCAGTCAGCAAGCCGGGCGGTGGAGCTGGACACGACCCTGGCGGAGGCATATGCCGCGCGGGGGAACTTGTTCAACGGCGCATGGCGCTGGCGGGAGGCCGAGCGGGACCTCCGGCGGGCGATCGCGCTGGATCCGGCGTATCCCACGGCGCACCAGTGGCTGGGGGAGACGCTGCTGCTGAACGGCCGGGTGGAGGAGGCGGTGGCGGCGCTCGGGCGCGCCGCGGAGCTGGATCCGCTCTCGCCGGTGGTCTCGGCGTCGTACGCGCTGGCGCTCGCCGTCGCGCGACAGCCGACGGAGGCCCTGGCGCGTGCCAGGAGCGCGGTGGAGCTGGATCCCGCGACGCCGGTCACCCAATTCATGCTGGGTGCCGTCCGCCTCTACGCCGGCGAGCCCGACTCGGCGCTACCCGCGCTGGAGGCGGCCGACCGGCTGCTGCCCACCTACCCGCCGGTGCTGGGCCTCCTGGGCTACGCCCACGCGCGGGCCGGGCGGCGCGCCGAGGCGGAGCGGTATGCGGAGGCCATCCGTGTCGCGGGATCTCCCGGAAACGAGGCGGGCGCGCTGGCGAGGGTCTACCTCGGGCTGGGTGAGATCGAAGAGGCACTGGACTGGATGGAGCGCGGGGTCGGACGGCGCGACACGTTCTTCGGGTCCGAGTCGCTGGCGTCCCCGATCTTCGACCCCCTCCGGTCCGAGCCCCGGTTCCGCGCCATCGTCGAGCGGGTGGGCCTCGATGCGGTCCGCCTGACCGCACGCGCCACGGATCGCCGCTAGGGCCCCGACGCGCTCGGCCATTGTCCGCCGCCCGCCCGGCAGTTTCCCTCAGAAGCCTCGGGCGAGGATGTTTCCGTTCACGGTCTGGAGGTCGATCGTGCCCTGACCCGCTCCCAGGGTCCCCGTGAGCGACGTCGGTCGGCTGGCCACGTCCTGCAGTGCCAGGTTGCTGGTACTGATCGACCCGTTGACCACCTCGGCGGCAAAGCGGGCAGAGGTGCTCCGGGGGATGTCGAGCACCAGGCTGCCGTTCACCGCCCGGAGGTCGATCACCCCCCCGACCGCCATGGTCGCCCGGCAGCCGATGGCGCCGTTCACCAGGGCGACATGGACGTCCCCGGCGAGGTCGCTGCACGTGACGTTGCCGTTCACGAGGTCTACCTCGACGTCACCGGCCATGCCGCCGACGGCTACGTCTCCGTTGACGTTCACCGCCCGTACCAATAGGCGAGCCGGGACGGTCAGCTCGTAGTTCACGACGAGCCTTCGTCCCCCCGTGTTCTGCGGCTGCACCGTCCGGATCAGGATCTCGCTCCCGGTTTCCGTCACCACCACCTGGAGCCGATCGAGGTAGGCTCCGGCATCCGCGACGCTCTCCGACCAGACCTGCCGCACGCCCCGAACGCTGACCGTCTCCGTCCCGGTCGCCCCGATCACGTCGATGTCGCCGTTGATGCCCTCGATTCGGAGATCGGTCCGCGCCACGGCGTTGAGGTCGATCCGGAGAGGAGCTTCGGCCAGGAAGTCCTGATTCCGAACCCGGTCGCCGGGTCCCGTGGAGTCGCCGCAGCCGACCGCCACGGCGGCCGCCAGCGTCGCCGCCACCCGATGCCTCGTCATCGCACACCCCCTACGTCACGCCTGTCGGCGAGAGGCGAGCCGGGATGGCCCGCCGGCCGCCACGGCGCGCCCTTACAGTCACAGTGGGCATCGGGCCGTGAAGTGGTCGTGAGACTCGCGATAAAGAAGGATGGACTTGGGTGGGCACGGGCGTGGGGCAATCCGGAAGGTGGGCCCGGGTTCCGTCCATGTCGGGTCAGGCCGACAGGAGCGCCCACGCCGCCATCACGGCGAGCCCGAGCCCGAGGGCCACCTTCGCGGCGGTGGCCGCGACGCGGCCCAGCACCGCGCCCCATCCCGCGCCCACCGCGGCCTCCATCTTCCCGCCGGCGGTCATCTCCAGCAGCACCGCACCGGCGAACGAGCCTACCAGCGCCCCCACGATGCTGCCGACGATCGGGATCGGCAGTCCGACCACGGCGCCGACGATGCCTCCGAGCAGCGCTCCCCACGCCGCACGGCTCGACCCTCCGTAGCGCTTGGTGTAGCGGAAGCCGAGCCAGGCCTCAACCGCCTCACCGATCCCGGCGATCCCGACTGCGATCACGATCGTCCAGAGGCCCACCGACCGGAAGTCGGTCAGCGCCCCGAATCCGAGGATCCCCAGCACCATGACCCAGAGTCCCGGCAGGCCGAAGGGGATGAGCAGCAGGCCCGCGAGGGTGCAGGCGACGAGGAGCACCGGGGCGAGGATCGCGGACAGGCCGGAGAGGTCCATGGCGAAAGATGAAGGGTCCCCGCCGGCCCCCACAACAGGCGGCGTCCGCTGCGGGAGGGCCGGGCCACGTTGCAACGCGAGGGCGGCACCGCCCAACCCGGAACCAGGTCCGCAGGTCCGTCTCGTCCTGGGCCGCCAGGGAGGTCCGACGCGGACGCCAGCCCGCCGGCCGCCGAACGGATCGGCGCACCGGCGGATTGGGAAGGTCCTCTGCACCCCGGCCGCTCAGGTCGCCTGCCGCTGCGTCAGTCCCTCCAAGGTGATGCGATACGTCATGCTGGCCGCGTCGTGCCGCACACAGTAGCGCGTCGGGTAGTATCCGGCCTGGGCCCACGCCCGAGGCGCCTTGACCGGCGCGCAGGCGTCCGGGCGGGACAGCAGGAACGCGCGGGAGACCATCGGCTCGAGGAAGACCAGCCGGCCGCCGTACGCACCGTAGATGAACGTGCGGGTGAAGCCGAGCGAGGGATCCAGCAGCTCGGGGTCCTTGGCATCCACCAGGTGATTGCCCATCGCGGCCACGGCCGCACCGACGTCGATGTAGTCCTCGGGCAGGTTGCCCTCGGGCAGCGGAGTGGTGGCCGTTGCGAAGTCGTCGCAGGCGATGAACTCGCCGCACGGGCCGGATCGAATCCCGTGGATGACGGCCGGATCGACGATGAAGAAGTGGAAGTCGAAGTGCGGCGCGCTCCACACCGGCGGCGCCGGGGGCAGGTGCCCCTCGGGATTCCAGTTGACGGTGGCCCAGCGGAACGGCAGGCCGAGCTCGGTGCTCCCGGAGGGCAGCGCCAGATCCGTCTGGTAATCGCCAAGGCACTCTCCGTGGGCCACGTAGCCGTCGCCGTCCTTGTCGAAGCAGCGGCTGGTCGTGTTCATCCGGTCCGCGAGACCGGAGAGCGCGGCCTCGGTGAGCGAGATGCCGATCGTCTGGGGGGCACCGTCGGCGCCCAGCTCGATGAACATCCGGGCTGTGCCCGCCCCCACCGGCGCGGGTGACCCGAGCAGGGTGCGGGTGCCCGCCGGCTTGGACGCGGCGGCGCGCAGGGCCACGACGGCCAGGGTCGCGAGGACGAGCGCGATTCCGATCAGCCTGGCGCTGCGGGTGAGACGGCTCATGGCGAGATCCTCCCATTAGATGGTAAGCGTGGACACAATAATTGTTGCCACAACTATTAGAGCAAAGAGACGATCCCTAGGTCGCCTGTCCCTCCACGGGGAACGGCCGACGCCCCGCGCGGGCGGCGGCCAGCAGATCCCGCAGCTGACCGAGCCGCCCGGGCCCGAGCGCGCCCAGTGCCTGCTTCAGGAAGACGTCCACCGCCTCATCGAGGCGCTCCAAGGTCTCGAGACCCTTCGGCGTGATGAACAGGTTCACCACCCGCCGGTCCTCCGTGTCCCGGATCCGTCGTGCCAGCCCCAGCTTGAGAGTCCTGTCGGCCAGGCGGGTGACGTCCGGGTCCCGGTTGATCATTCGCTCGGCGATCTCCCCCATGGTGCGCCCCTCCACCCCGGCGCCTCGGAGGATACGGAGGAGGTTGTACTGGCTGGGCGAGATGCCCGCGGTCGTTCGGAGGTAACGCGCCCACGGCTCATCCAGCAGCTGGGCCGTCAGGCGGAGGCTCACGTACACCTCCTCCTCGAGAGAGCGGAAGGGCCGGGTCTGCCGGATTTCGGTGTAGAGATCAGATTTCATATGTGACAAGGATAGTTGTGGGAACGGTTATTGTCAAGAGTCGCCTCCCTGAAGCCGGACGCGGGCTCGGTCGCCACTGCGCGACGCTGGAGTGCTCGGCCGGATGGGCACGCCGGGGGTGAACCCGCGCCAACGACCCAGCCTCCCTCCGCGTGTGGCGATCCGGGAACCGAATACGGTACAATGGTCCGTGATGCCCCACCCCCATTCCTCCGCCATCGTCCTCGGTGCCAGCCTGAGCGGACTCCTCGCCGCCCGGGCCCTGAGCGCCCACTGTCACCGGGTGACGATCGTGGAGCGAGACGTGCTGCGGGAGGGCGCCGAGCCGAGAAAGGGCGTTCCCCAGGCGGCCCATGCCCACGGCCTGTTGGCCAGCGGCTATCGCGTCCTGGAGCGGTACTTCCCGGGCATCATGGACGAGCTGGAGGCAGAGGGTGCGCCTCGCGGCGACGCGGTTGGAGACTTCCTCTGGTTCCAGTACGGCCGCTGGAAGCTGCGGCACGACGCGGGCCTCCGAGGCATCACGGTGAGCCGGCCCTGCCTGGAGGCGGCCGTTCGGAGGCGGGTCAAGGCGCTGCCGAACGTCACCCTCATCGAGGGCGCGGACGGGGTGACCCCCGCGTTCGACGGCGTGGCCGGGCGCGTGACCGGTCTGGTCGTTCGGAGACGGGACGCGGGCGTCCAGGAAACGCTCGGGGCAGACCTGGTGGTGGACGCGAGCGGCCGGGGGTCGCAATCGCCCAAGTGGCTCGAGGCGCTGGGCTACGGCCACGCGGAGGAGACCTCGGTGAGGGTCAACGTCGGCTATGCTACCCGCACCCTAGAGCGGCGACCAGGCGAGTTCTTCGATTCGATCGGGGGGATCATCTCGGGCACTCCCCCGAACGGCACGCGGCTCGGCGCGGTCCTCGCGGCCGAACGGGAGCGGTGGGTGGTCACGCTGGCCGGGACGGTGGGCGACTACCCTCCGACGGACGAGGGAGCCTGGATCGCGTTCGCCAGGAGCCTGCCGGTCCCGGCGGTCTACGATCTGGTGACCTCGGCGCGGCCCCTGACGGACATCGTGACCTATCGGTTCCCTGCCAACCAGCGCCGGCACTACGAACGGATGCGGCGCTTTCCCGCCGGCTACCTCGTGATCGGGGACGCCCTCTGCAGCTTCAATCCCATCTACGGCCAAGGCATGTCGGTGGCCGCGACCGAGGCGAGGGCCCTCGACGAGAGCCTTGCGGGAGGGCTCGACGGTCTAGCCTGGCGATTCTACCGTCGGGCGACCAAGATCGTGGACATCCCGTGGGCTATCGCGACGGGGGAGGACCTCCGCTACCCGCAGGTGGAGGGCGTGCGCCCACCGCTGTTTGGCTTGATAAACCGATACTTCGAGCGCGTGCACGCGGTCGCGTCTGGCGACCGGGTGGTCTGCAACGCGTTCTTCCAGGTGCTCACGCTGCTCGCCCCGCCGTCCTCGCTGTTCTCCCCGCACGTCGCGTGGCGTGTGCTCTCGCGCGGGGCGATGGAGGGCCAGGGATCACCGTGGGGCGAACGGCGCCTCGGGACCGGGACGCACGACCCCGCCAGTCGGCGCTGAGGCAGGCAGCGGCCCGGAGTTCGATCACTGCGACACGATCTGCCCGGCGCGCTCGATGGTGGACCGACCGTGGCGGAGCACCTACTCCCCGAGAACGCACCCCATGACACCACCCGCCCTGCTCTACCTGTCCCGCGCCGACGTGGAGGCAGTGGCGCTCGACATGCCGACCGCCATTGCCCTCCTCGATGCCGCGTTCCGCGAGAAAGGGGCCGGCCGCGTGGAGATGCCGCCCAAACCCGGCATCCACCCATGGCCGGATTCCTTCATCCATGCGATGCCGGCGTACATCCCCGCCCTGCGCGCGGCGGGGATGAAGTGGGTGAGCGGCTATCCAGGAAACGTGCAGCGGGGGCTCCCGTACGTCGCCGGCCTGATCATCCTGAACGACCACGAGACCGGCCTCCCGACCTGCGTGATGGATTGCACCTGGATCACCGGTTGCCGGACCGGCGCCGCCACCGCACTCTCGGCGCGGCATCTCGCGCGTCCGGAGGCCGAGGTGGCCGGCATCCTGGGGTGTGGCGTGCAGGGGCGCACCAACCTCGAGGCGCTCGCCGCGCTCTTCCCCATCCGCCGAGCCTTCGCCTACGACATCGTGCCGGCGGCCCGGGAGCGCTACGCCGAGGAGATGTCCGCGAGGCTCACGATCGAGGTCCTCGCGGTGAGCCGTCCCCGTGACGCGGTGGTCGAGAGCGACCTCGTCGTCACCGCCGGCCCGATCCTCAAGGAGCCGGCGCCGGTGATCGAGCCGGGCTGGCTCAAGGCCGGCGGCTTCGGGTCCGCCGTGGATTTCGACTCCTACTGGCAGCCGGGAGCGCTGGCGGAGGTCGACCACCTGAGCACCGACGACCATGCGCAGTTCCAGTATTATCGGAGCATCGGGTACTTCCAGCGCACGCCCACTCCGCACTCCGACCTCGGCGAGCTGGTTTCCGGGATGAAGCGGGGGCGCGAGCGCGCGACGGAGCGGACGCTCGCCATGAACCTGGGCCTCGCGCTCGACGACATGGCGGTGGCGCCCGAGATCCACCGCCGGGCGGTGGCGAAAGGGGTCGGGACGGAGCTCGCCCTCTGAGCCGCCATCGCCGCCCGACCCGGCAGGCGCCGCTGGTCGGTGCGGCGCTCGGGCGCTGATCAAGGGCCCGTGCGGTAGATCCCGCACCCCAACGAGAGGAACCCATCGCGATGTGGACCGCGAAGGCCTGGCTCTTTGTCGCCCTCGGCGCCGCCGGGTGCTTCTACCTGTGGACCTGGTTCTCGGTCGTTCGCGGGCAGCACAGCCCTGCACCGACCACGCCCGCGCCCCGACACGTGGGGATCGGGTTCGTCACCAACTTCTTCGATACCCTGGGCGTCGGGTCGTATGCGACGACGACGGCGCTGTACAAGCTCTTGAAGCAGGTCCGCGACGAGGTCATCCCTGGGACGCTCAACGTCGGGCACACGCTCCCGGTCATCGCACAGGCATTCATCTACATCGCGATTGTCGAAGTGGAGATGGTCACCCTGACGCTGCTGATCGCCGCGTCCGTCCTGGGCATGTGGCTCGGCACCGGGGTGGTCATCAGGCTGCCCCGTCGCGCGATTCAAGTCGGGATGGGCGCCGCGATGCTGATCGCGGCGAGCCTGATGCTGAGGACCATCTTCGATCCCACGCTGAGCGGTGGAGAGGCGCTCGGATTGACCGGCGTGGGGTTGGTCATCGGGATCATCGGCAACGTCGTCCTGGGATCGTTGTCGTCGATCGGGATTGGCCTGTATGCACCGTGTCTGATCATGATCAGCCTGCTGGGCATGAACCCGAAGGCGGCATTCCCCATCATGATGGGGTCCAGCGCCTTCCTGATGCCGACCGGCAGCACCCGCTTCATCCGCACGGGACGCTACGACCCTCGAGCGGCAGTGGGGCTAGCGATGGGTGGCATTCCGGCGGTCTTGATCGCGGCGTTCATCGTCACCTCCCTCGACCTGTATTGGGTCCGATGGCTGGTCGTGATCGTCGTGGTCTATACGGCGCTGTCGTTGCTGCGCTCGGCCTGGATCGAGCGGCGGAACATCGCGCAAAGCCTCGAGGTCTGACGGATCAGGGCACCGGTCTGTCCCCGACCACCGACAAGCATCCGACCCGGCACCACCAGCGAGAGGTCACATGCGCATCACGAGAATCAACGCGTATCGCGTCGCCTTGCCCCTGCACGAAGGCAGCTACAAGTGGTCGGGAGGCAGAAGCATCGACGTCTTCGACTCTACCGTCGTCGAACTGGAGACGGACGCGGGGATTACCGGGTGGGGCGAGGTGTGCCCGCTCGGACCGGTCTATCTGCCCGCCTATGCCGCCGGAGCGCGCACGGGCATCGCGGAGATCGCGCCTCGGCTAATCGGGCTCGATCCGACCGAGCTGAGCCTGGTCAATCAGTGCATGGAGCAGTCGTTGCGTGGTCATCCGTACGTCAAGTCCGCGCTCGACATGGGGTGTTGGGACATCCTCGGCAAGGCGGGCGGCCTGCCCGTGGCGACATTGCTGGGCGGACGGCACGGTGAGGACGTTGCGCTCTATCGCGCGATCTCGCAGGACACGCCGGATCGGATGGCCGCGAGCGTCAGCAAGTATCGGGCAGAAGGCTACGCCAAGTTTCAGCTCAAGGCCGGCAGCGACGTCGAGACGGACATTGCGCGCATTCATGCCGTCGCCGCCGAGCTGCAAGCGGGCGACGTGCTCGTGGCCGACGCCAACGGCGGCTGGACCCAGCATCAGGCGATGTGTGTCACCGCCGCCGTGCGCGATGTCAATGTGTACATCGAGCAACCCTGTCTGAGCTACGAGGAGTGCCTGACCGTGCGTCGCCATACCGATCGCCCATTCATTCTCGACGAAGTGATCGACGACGCGCGAATGGTGGTCCGCGCGTATGGCGACCAGGCGATGGACGCGATCAACCTGAAGATCTCGAAGGTCGGCGGACTGACGCACGCGCGCCGGCTGCGCGACCTCTGCGTATCCTTGGGCATCGCGATGACCATCGAGGACACCTGGGGCGGTGACATCGTCACCGCGGCCATCGCCCACCTGGCGCACAGCACGCCGCCGGCCTACCGATTTTCGGCGACCGACTTCAACAGCTACGTCACCGTGAGCATCGCCACCGGTGCTCCGGAGCGGAGGCTCGGAAGGATGGCGGCCTCGACGCGGCCCGGGTTGGGCATCGAGCCACGCCGGGAAGTGCTGGGGAAACCCGTACTCTCGATCGGATGAAAGCGTCCTCGCCTCCCCGAGTCGTTCACCCCGGCGGTGGATTCAGAGACCGGTCCTACCACGCCGGCTCTCGAGAGCCCGCGTCGCACGTTGGATCGCGGGGCGCCCGAACGGCGCGGCACGGAACCCTTTCGCGGCCTCGGAGACTGGCGCCGAGGCGAAGTGCGGGCGGCGAGCACCCGAGCACTCCCGTCCTCGGGGGGCTCAGGTGCCGCCTCCGGGTGCGCCCGAGGCACTGGCGGTGGAACGCCAATGCGAAGCGCCCGACCGGGGTCGGGCGCTTCGCTTCCAGGCAGACTCGTGGGGTGGCGCCGTTCAGGCGTGCTGTACGCCGAGCGGGGGTCGTCCGATCGCCGCGCCGTCAGACCGCGCGGGCCAGCCCTTCGCCCTCGGACGCGGCCTGCTCCTCGAGCAGCATGTCGCGGAACGCCTCGAAGATCGCGGGATCCCGCCACCCCCGATGGACCTCCTCCTGGATGATCTCCAGCGCGCGTGCGGTGGACATGGCCGGCTTGTAGGCCCGGTTGGTGGTGAGAGCATCGTAGATGTCCACCATCTGGAGGATGCGCGCGCTCACCGGGATCTCCTCGCCCCGGAGACCGTCGGGGTAGCCCGAGCCATCCATCCGCTCGTGGTGATGGCGGATGATCGGGAGCACGCGCCGGAAGGCGTTGAGGCCGGCGCAGATCCGCTCGCCCTCGATCGGGTGCATCCGCATGATCGCCCACTCTTCGTCGGTCAGCGGCCCGGGCTTGTTCAGGATCGCGTCGGGCACCGCCACCTTGCCGATGTCGTGGATCACGCCCCCGAGGCGGAGCGCGTGGATGGTCGATGGATCCAGCCCGAGTCGCTCGCCGAGCCGGGATGCGTAGCCGGAGAGCCGGTCGCAGTGGCCGTGGGTATCGGTATCCCGGAGCTCGATGCAGCGCGCCATCGTCACCAGGGCCGCCTCGGCGCGATCGAGCCCGTCGGTGAAGCGCTTCCGCTCCGTCAGGACGCGCACCCGGGTCAGCAGCTCCCGCCATTCGAAGGGCTTCAGCACGATGTCGTCGGCGCCCGCCTCGATCCCGCGGAGCCGATCCGCATCCCCCGAGAGGCCTGTGAGGATCACCACCGGGGTCAGCCGCGTGTGGGGATCGTCCTTGAGGCGGCGGCAGGCATCGAATCCATCCAGCTCGGGCATCGAGCCGTCGAGCAGGACCACATCGGGGTCGAAGTAGACGAACTCCTCCAGCGCGGCCCGCCCGTCGCCCACGCTCACCACCTCGCTCCCACTCTCCCGGAGGAGGCGCTCGAGCGTCCCCCGGATGCCCGGATCGTCATCGGCGAGGAGGATGCGGGCGCCCGCGAGGCCGAAGCCGCCGACCTCCGCGGAGGACCCTCGCCGGGGCGCCCGCTCCGCCATCGCGTGGTGTACCTGCCCGTAGGCCTGGATCCTCGTCTCTGCCGGCGCCTCGACGGCGAAGGTCCGCATGAGCAGCTCGTGCAGCCTGGCATACTTGACCGGCTTGGACAGGTAGGCCGCGAAGCGAGCCGATTCCGCAGCGGCGGCGCCCGCCTGGAGTGCCTCGAGGCCCAGGGAGGTCAGCAGCACCAGCGGGACCGTCTTGGCCCCGGGCACCGCATGGATGGCCGACGCGAGCGAGCGGCCATCCAGCCCCGCCACCTGCTGGTTGATCAGCGCCATGTCGTAGCGCTCGCCGGCCTTGAGCCAGTCCAAGGCGTCGGCGGCCTCGGTCGCCAGGTGGACCTGGATCCCCCACCGTCCCAGCTGGTCGGTGAGCATCGCACCGATCGTCTCGTTGTCGTGCAGGACCAGGAGGCGCTTGCCGAGCAGGGCGGGCTGGCGTCCGGGGAGGAGCGTGTCGGGCGTGTCGGCGGAGCGAGCCACGATCGTGAAGTGCAGCGTGCTTCCCTGCCGGCCATCGCTCTCCGCCCAGATCCGGCCGCCCATCATCTCGACCAGGCGCCTCGAAATGGACAGGCCGAGGCCGGTGCCGCCGTAGCGTCCCCCGGTCGCCGCATCGGCCTGGACGAACTCGTCGAAGACCGCCTCCAGGCGGTCCGTCGGGATGCCTGGCCCCGTATCGGTGACGGCCACGTGCACTTCCGCCGTGCCGTCTCTCAGGCGGCGGGTCGTGACCGCCACGACCACGTGCCCCGCGTCGGTGAACTTGACGGCGTTCCCCACGACGTTCATCAGGACCTGCCGCAGGCGATCGCCGTCTCCCAAGAGCCGACTCGGCGTGGTGTCCTCCACGGTGTAGCCCAGCTCGATGCCCTTCTGCACCGCCGTCCCCGCGAGGAGCTCGAGGCATTCCTCCAGGCAGGAACGAAACTCGAACGGGCGCTGGTTCAACTCGACTCGGCCGGCATCGAGCTTCGACAGGTCCAGCACGTTGTTGAGGATGCCGACGAGGTTCCGTCCCCCCCGCTGCACGACGCCCAGCATCTCCCGCTGGTCCAGCGTGAGCTGGGTGTCGAGGACCAGGTCCGCCATCCCCAGGATGGCGGTCAGGGGTCCGCGCAGCTCGTGCGACATATGGGAGAGCAGCCGCTGAGCGCTCTCGCGCTCCGACTCGGCGCGCTGCAGAGCGA
This sequence comes from Gemmatimonadales bacterium, assembly GCA_041607595.1. Taxonomy (GTDB): domain Bacteria; phylum Gemmatimonadota; class Gemmatimonadetes; order Gemmatimonadales; family GWC2-71-9; genus JBFIUJ01. The sequence goes on from JBFIUJ010000002.1 coordinate 25,352, forward strand.
GGCGCAACTGAGCGGCCTCCTGGATCGCTCCCCGCAGACGGTCGACGCGGCTGTCACCGAACGTGCCCCGGAAGGGGATCACGCCACCGACGCGATCGGGCTCTCGGTGCTCCGTCGACATTGCCGGGTCCAGACTCCGGGTTCGCGAAATGCCAGGTACGATGGCCCTGCGGCGAGGAGCGCAGGAGAGTTGCAGCCCCCGGGATCGCAACAAGGAGGCCATGCGGCCAATCCCCGTGCAAGTCCTTGTGAAGCAATTTCTTGGCCCCACCCTCCCCCTGGGATGCAGCAGGGACGCCTCGCCCCCACCTGGGTCATTCCGTCCCAGGCACGCCTCGTGCATAAGTACCTGGCAGGTCGATCGGGAGGGCCAGGACGCATGGACGCGCCGGCAGCCCAGGACCAGTCCTGTTGGCGGCGCAGCTCATCTGAGGAGGCGTCCACGTGCCCCGGATTTCCATCATCGCGTTCTCCGAGTCGTTCGGAGGCCTCTGGCCCGACCTCGCCTCGGATCTGGGCATCGGCATCGACGTCACCCCCGTGGAGAGACACAGCCTCATCCCGGAGGCCTCCGTCCTCGTGCTGGCGGCGGGCGGCGCCGAGCGCGAGGCGTTGCAGTGGCTCGAGGAGAACCCGCAGGCCGGGGTTCGGAGGACGCTCGTCGTCGGGGCGGACCCTGGACGCCGGCTCGCCATGCAAATGGTGGCGCACGGGGCGAGGGACTACTTCGCCCTGCCCGATGACCTCGAGCTGCTCCGCAACGCGGTGGCGGCCGCCGCCAAGAGCCTGCGGGAGCCGCCGGCCGAGACCGCCGGGCCACCGGGACTTCACGCCTTCGCCGCCATGGTGGGGGACAGCCGAGCGCTCGCCCGCGAGCTGGCGCGCGCGGCCCGGGTGGTCCCGCATCGCAACGCACGCGTGCTCATCCTGGGGGAGACCGGCACGGGCAAGGAGGTGCTGGCGCGGGCGATCCACGCCGGCGGCCCGCGCCGAGAGGCCCCGTTCGTGCCGGTCAACTGCTCCGCCCTGCCGGACCACCTCATCGAATCCGAGCTCTTCGGACACGAGCGCGGCTCCTTCACCGACGCGCATGCGGCCAAGCCCGGGCTGTTCGAAGTGGCGGACACCGGCACCCTCTTCCTGGACGAGATCGGCGAGCTGCCCATGGCCCTCCAGGCCAAGCTGTTGCGGGCGCTGGACGACCGGATGATTCGCCGCGTCGGGGGGACCAAGGCCAAGGCCGTGGATGTCCGCATTCTGGCCGCGACCAACGAGGATCTCTCCCGGCGCGTTCGGGAGGGGACCTTCCGGGAAGACCTCTACTTCCGGCTGAGCAGCGTGGTGATCACGCTGCCGCCCCTCCGCGAGCGGGACGACGACGTGATCCTGATCGCCCAGCGATTGCTGGAGAGCCTCGCTGCGGAGCACGACGTGCCGGTGCCTTCCCTGTCGGTGGACGTCAAGCGTCAGCTGAGGAGCCATCCCTGGCCCGGCAACGTGCGGGAGCTCAAGAACGCGGTGGAGCGGGCCCTGCTGCTCTCGCCCCCCGGCGAGCTGCTGGTCGAAGAGCTGCCGAGCCCGGGGGGCCGGACCGCCCAGCCCGGCGCCCAGTTCCCGTTCCCGGCGCCCCTGCGCGAGATCAACTCGGCCGTGACCCACGCCACGGTCAAGTGGTTCGGCGGTAACCGCAGTGAGGCCGCCCGCCAGCTGGGCATCTCCACCAAGCGCCTGCGCCGACTGCTGAACGGTATCGAAGCCGACGAGATGGAAGCCGACGAGGAGGAGTCCACCTCGATCGCCTCCTGATCCCTCCGCGCGTGGGCCGCCCCGCCCCACGCCCAGGGACGAAACGTCCCTGGCTCTCCCCGCCACGACCCGCCGCCACCACGTAACGCCAAGCCCCACAACGAGTCAGCAGTGCGTGAATGAACGGCCCGCTTCCTGCGAAGTGGCACGCCAGAAGCCCTTGGTCCGCATCACCACAACTACTTGGAGTCTCACATGTCCGTCCGCCGGTTCTTGACCTCGATGGGTCTGGTCCTCCTCGCCGCCGCCTGCGCCGAGAGCCCGTCCGCACCCACCGTGGCCGAGCGGACGCCGAACTTCCTCCGCTGGGGCGCCCAGCCTGGACCCCAGTTCGTCTTCGAGGGCGCCGCCGCCAGCGGCACCCGC
>JBFIUJ010000003.1:0-24811 GCA_041607595.1 Gemmatimonadales bacterium
GAGCACGGCCACCGTCGGATCGGCGGCGATGTCCTTCAGGACCACATCCAACCGCTCCAGCGCGGCGATGTCGAGGATATTGAGCGGCGGCCGGTCGAGCGTGATCCGCGCTACCCCATCCCGACGCTCCAGGGCGACGCCGACCTCCACCGCGTCCCGGACGGCGCTCATCGGGTGGCCTTCTGTCGCCGCCGCTCGGTCGCCTCGGCGCCGTTCCCCGTGGTCAGCTCCGCCCCACAGGCGCCGCAGAAGCCGAACCCCTCCGGGAGCCCGTCCGCGCCGCAGGCCGCGCAGGCCCGAGAGGGCGGCCCCCAGACGAACTCGCTGGATTCCCCGTCGGCGGCGAGCTGCCGGAGCTTCATGTAGTCGGGACGGCGCTTCTGGACGAAGGCGCGCATCCCTTCCCACGGCTCGTAGCTCGAGTAGTGCAGAGCCAGCCAGTCGCGGGCGTGGCCGATGGTCTGGTTCCACGCGAGGTCCTTCCAGAAGTTGACCTGCTGCTTGGTGTACCGGCAGCACTCCGGGAACTGCTGCAACAGCTTCTCGGCCAGCTCCGCGACGGCCTGGTCGAGCCGCTCGAGGCTGATCGCGTAGCCGCTCTCGCCGGCCTTGGCCTGGCGGATCTGGTCGGGGGTCGCGCGCTCGACGAAGACCCCGTCCTGGGTCACCGAGGGCACCACCCGGTTCACCAGCCCCCAGTCGAGCGCCTGGTAGGCCGGGATCTGGCCATTGAAGAGCAGCATCTCGCGGGCCCGCCGGTCGCCGATCAGGATCGGGAGCCACTGCGTTGCCCCGCCGGCGGCCACGCTGCCCACCCGGGTCCCGACCTGCCCGATCCAGGCATGCTCCGCCATCACGGCCAGGTCGCAGGCCATCTGGGATTCGTTGCCCCCGCCGACCGCCATCCCGTTGAGCCGAGCGACCACCGGCTTCCCGGCGTTCACGATGCTCTCGATGTAGGCCTGGAAGAGGCCCATGTACTTCCAGTAGTCCCGCGGCCGCGTGGTGTAGAGCTGCTCGTACTCCTTGACGTCGCCCCCGGTGCAGAACGCGTCGTGCCCGGCGCCGGTGTAAACGATCACGCCCACCTGGTCGTCGAACGCGGCGTCCTGGAAGGCGGCGGCCAGGTCCCGCAGGGCCTGGGTGGAGTAGGCGTTGTAGGCGTGCGGGCGGTTGATCGTGATGGTCGCGACCCAGTCCCGCTTGTCGTACCGGACCTCCGGGGTCTCCAGGTCGGCCGCCGGACGCGAAGGGAATGGCTGCATGGTCACCTCTTTCTGGCCGAAGCCGGTTGCCGGGCGGCGCTGGACCTTCCTTCGCGCGGGCGCTCGGAGCGGGCCGAGACGGGGCCGTCCGAGGCGAGCACCGCGTCGACGTGGCGGTCGGCGGGCTCCACCAGCAGGTCGTGGAAGGTGCGGAACAGATGAGCCGCGCACTCGCCGCCCCAGTCCTTGGGCAGCATCACGCGCGGCAGGTAGGGATCGAGCAGGGGGAAGCCACGGTACTCGTGCATCAGGCGGAAGCGGAGCACGTAGCACTCCTCGTCCGACACGGCCCCCGCTGGCAGCTCGGCGCGGCAGCGCTGGAACTCCGGCACCCACGCCTCGATGAACTCCTCGTAGCGGCGGTTGACGTCGGGCAGGTCCCAGCAGGTGGCCACCAGCCCGGCGGTGTCGGTCGTCCCGACCGCGGGGCCGCGGAAGGTCACCAGGCGGGCCGCGATGTCGAGATCCCGCCCCAGCGCAACGACCTCGTCGCCGACGTCGTGCGGCGAGAGCCAGAGGCCGTTCCCCAGGGAGCCGAAGCCGAGCCAGGCCAGGCGGTCCCGGAGGCGATCGCGCACCTGGCGCTCTCGCTCCGGGATCGAGTAGGCCAGCAGGAACCACTGCCCGTCCCAGGGCTCGTCCCACCGGGGGTGGTAGATCCGGGCGCTGCCGGCCTCGAGTAGCTGACGCCCGCGGGTGGTCAGGCCATAGCGGCCGCGGCGACCGCCCCGCCCGCTCTCGAGCCAGCCCTTCTGCGCCATGCGGGAGAGCACCGTCCGCACCGCCCCCTCGGAGAGGCCGAAGGGCGAGAGCAGCCGGATCAGGCTCCGGACCCCGACGGGCTCACGCCGCTCCAGCAGGTACTCGCCTGCCAGGGTGAAGACCAGATCCTGGGGTCGGACGGCGCCCATGGGCCGCTCCCTTCCGCGCCTTGGCAGAGGAGCATTGTTGCACTATCCATACGACCGTAATATTTGTGTAATAACCCGAACCTGTCAAGCCGATGCCCAAGACCGGCCACCATTTCGAGGACTTCGCCGTCGGCCAGGCCTTCGCCACCGAGGCCCGGGCGGTGGGCCTGTCGGAGATCGACGCCTTCGCCGAGCTCTCGGGCGACCGGAACCCCCTGCACCTGGACGACGCCTTCGCCCGGCAGGCGGGCTTCGACGGGCGCATCGCCCACGGAGTGCTCGGGCTCGCGATCGCCACCGGGCTGGTGAACCGGCTGGGCCTCACCCGAGGGACCCTGCTAGCGTTCCTCGGCCTGCGCTGGGACTTCGTCCGTCCGCTGCTGCCGGACACCCGGGTGGCGGTTCGACTCCGGGTGAGCGCGGTGCGCCCCACCTCCAAGCCGGATCGGGGGATCGTGGTGTTCGCGGTGGCGCTGGTAGACGAGGACGCGGCGGACGAGCTTCAGCGGGGCGAGTTCACGGTGCTGGTGAGGCGGCGGAGGACCTAAGGGCGAAAGGGGAAGAGGGAAAGGCGAAAGGGTGGCCGCAGAAGAAGGGGAGGTGGGTCAGCTACCCCCCCCCGCGTGCTGCAGCCCGCTCTCGGCGCCCTGCGGGCGGCGCGTCCTGCTCGAAGTCGAACCCCCTCCCGAAGCCCGCCCCGGTCGAAAGTCGAAAGTCGAAGACGGCCGGAGCGCCTCAGAGCCGCGCCAGCGCGCCCTTCAGGTTCTCCCGCGCGCGGGCCTCGAGCCGCTCGCGGAAGTGGGCCGTGCCGAAGATCGTCGGCCGCGCCAGGAACCCCTCCAGCACTTTGCGCCGTTCCCGCCTAAAGATCGGCCCCGGCACCCAGCGATACTCCCGCCGGATCTGGGCCTCGTACTCCGCGAACCGCTCGGGATCGGCGCCGAGGATGGCGAGGTCCACGTCCAGGAGCAGCTGGGAGTCGGCTGAGAGATCGGGCGCCTCTCCGAGATGCGCCGTCGCGCGGATGAGGTCGCCCACGCGCCGTACGACGTCCGGCTTCGCCCCCGCCTGCCGCAGGATCTCCTCCGCCCAGGCCGCGCTCTTCGCCTCGTTGTCCGACCGTCGGGGCCGGTACACCACGTCGTGCAGCCAGATCGCGAGCAGCAGCTCGCCCGGGCGCTCGGCCAGGCCGGCGGCCTCGTCGTATCGCGCGAAGCACTCCTCGAGGTGCTCGAGGGTGTGGTAGGCCCGGTGGGGCTCGGCGTAGCGGGCGAGCAGGTCGTCGAGGAGACCGGGGCTCGGGCGGGGAAGACCGAGGAGGTCCCAGGCGGACGTCCAGCGCTCCTCTAGCGTCATCCGTGCGCGCCTAGGGACAGGGCGCCGGGGGTGGGCCCGAACGATGGAAGAGCCGGTAGGTGGCGGGGAAGTCCGGCCCTGCGGTCGTCACGGTCAGCTCCATCATGGAGCCCCGCAGGCGTCCGTCGAGCCGGTCCGGCGCGAGGAGGAGCGCTGGACCTGCGGGAGCGACCCCTCCGCGGAACACCAGGACGACCGGCACGGAGAAGCGCCGCTCGCCGTCCAGGGCGATCGGCTCCCGCACGACGCCGAAGCGGCAGGGCAGGTAGACCAGGCTGCTGTCGGGCCCGACCACGAGCAGGACGTCGGGGCCGCTCCAGGGACCCTCCGCCAGGCGGTCCGAAGGGTCGGTCGCGCACCCGGTCAGCAGGCCCAGGACGAGGGCCTGCGCGAGGAGTGGGGCACGGAAGCGAGCGGTCGGGGCCATCGCGGCAAAGCTACCGCGGCACGACGAGCGGCGCCAAGGATGGGAGGTCCGGCAGGCGCCTGGCGGACCGCCACGATCGTCCGGGGCGATGACCCGCGCGTGGTCGAGGCGGAGCGCCCGCCCTACGGCTCGCGGTCGGAGGAGCCCGGTGCGGGGTCCCTCCCCCTCGGCAGCTGCGGATCGCGTGGCTCCGAGAGCAGACGCTCGGCAAAGTCCACTCTCTCGTCGAGGGCCTGGACCGAGTCGTCCAGGCGGCCGACTTCCTGCCGCAGGCTCTCGATCGCCTCTAGGATTCGGTCCATCTCCTCGGGAGCACTCCCACTCTGGAGCTGCTTGTACCGCAGCCACTGGCCGAGGAGGATGATGCCGCCAATGCCGAAGAGGCTTCCGAAGAATAGGATCAGGACTTCCGGTGGCATTGAGATCCTCCTATCCGGCCGTCACTGGCGACAGGGTGCGGCGGGCCCTAGGATGCGCCCGCCTCCCCGTGCCTGCGAGCGGCGCGGGTCTCCTGCCCGCGGATGACGACGTACGCGATCAACGCGAACCCGAAGAAGACGAGCAGCATCCAGGCCAGGCTCTGGAGGGCACCGATGATCGTGCCGTAGATCTCGAGCACCCACCGGTCGGCGTCGAGGACCAGCGCGGTCTTGGACGGGTCGGTCGAGGCCAGGTAGCGCTCGATCGCCCAGATCCGCACCCCGCCCGAGAGCCCGACCACGTAGATCGCGAAGGTGAGGTACCGAACCCAGGCAGCGCTGATCTCCTCCGCCACGATGCGGCCGAGGATTCCGTGGAGCGGCCGTTGGAACACCCGGGCGACGACCCAGGAGGTGGCGAGGGCGACGACGAAGGTGACGCCGAGCAGGGACAGGATCATGGGACCGCCTCGCTGCGACCGGTGTGATGGTAGCTGCGGTCACCCTGGGCGAGCGCCCGTGAAGCGGGGCTGAAAGGGACGGGAAGGAGCCTTCAGGAGGGAGGAGGCCGCGGCGCGGGCTCCACGTGGACCAGCACGTCCAGCACCGGCCAGGTGGACCTCACCAGCGCGCGCTTCACCGCGTGGGCGACCTCGTGTCCCTCCCGCACGGGGAGCGCGCCGTCCACTTCCACGTGGATATCCACGAAATAGGCGAGGCCGCTCCGCCGGACTCGGCAGACGTCGATGCCGCTCACCTCCGGCACCGCCGCCGCGAGCCGGCGGATCTCGGCCTCGAGCTCGGGCGGCCCGGCCACGTCCAGGATGTCCAGGAGCGCGCCCCGGAAGAGTCGCACCCCGTTGTACCCGATCACGCCGCACGCCGCCAGCGCGGCCCAATCGTCGGCACTCTCGTAGCCCTCGCCGAGCAGCAGTGCCAGCGAGATGCCGACGAACGCGGCGGTGGAGGTGAGCGCGTCCGAGCGGTGGTGCCAGGCGTCGGTGGCGAGGGCGTGGCTGCCGATGGCCTCCGCCCGCGCGAAGAGGGTCCGGGCCAAGAGCTCCTTGACCACGATCACCGCGACGAGGACGACGAGCGTGAACGGCGCGGGGGCCGCGTGCGGGGTCACGATCTCCCGCCCCGCCTGCACCGCGATCCCCACCGCCGCCAGGATCAGGACGGAGGCCACGAGGAGAGCGGCCAGGGCCTCGACCTTGCCGAATCCGTAGGGGAAACGATCGGACTGGGGGGCGACGCTGAGCCGAAGGCCGCCGATCACGACCAGCCCGCTGAAGATGTCGAGAAGAGACTCGATGCCGTCGGCGACGAGTGCGTAGGAGCTGCCCAGGAGACCTGCGACGATCTTGACCGACGCCAGCACCACGCTGGTGAGGAGTGCCACGACGGTGATGCGGACGCCGCGCCCCGCAGCCTGCCGGATCTGCCTCCTGGTGTCCACCACGGCGTCCCCTCCCGGCGGATCGGGCTCTACCGAAAGCGCTCCTGCAATTCCTCCAGCGCGGCCGCCCCGGGGCAGAGCTGCTCGTAGGGCAGGTCCACGAGCGGCGTGTCCACCGTGCCGCTCATGTCGTGGAAGTCGTGGCCCGCCTCGTCCAGGTAGAGGAGCCCGGTCGCGACCTCGCCGACCTCCTGCCGCTCCCGGAGGTAGGCGAGCACGGCCTCCCGGTCGCTCGGGTCGTAGTCCTCGGCCACCTTGCGCAGGCGCACCACGCTGCCGTCGTGCATGGTCACCGCCGTCACCGCCCCCTGCTCGTACTCCGCGGTGATCGCGGCCCGAAGCGGGACGAAGTCGGTCTGGACCACCTCGAGGTTCCGCTCCCGGGTGTACGCGTAGCTCTTGGTGGAGCCCTCGTGGTCGTTGAAGGTGACGCAGGGGGAGATCACGTCCACGAAGGCGAACCCCCGATGGGCGATCCCCGCCTTGAGGATCGGCACCAGCTGCTCCTTGTCTCCCGAGAAGCTCCGGGCGACGAAGGTCGCCCCGACGGCGAGGGCCAGCGGGACCGGGTCGATCGGGCCCTGGAGGTTGGGCTCGCCCCGCTTGGACTTCGATCCGATGTCCGCCGAGGCGGAGAACTGGCCCTTGGTGAGGCCGTAGACGCCGTTGTTCTCGAGCACGTAGAGCATGTCGATGTTGCGGCGGATCCCGTGGCAGAACTGGCCTAGCCCGATGGAGAGCGAGTCCCCGTCGCCGGAGATCCCCACGTACACGAGCCCGCGGTTGGCCGCGATGGCCCCGGAGGCGACGGACGGCATGCGCCCGTGCACGCTGTTGAAGCCGTGGGCCTCCTTCACGAAGTAGGTCGGCGTCTTCGAGGAGCACCCGATGCCGCTCATCTTGGCGATCCGGTGCGGGGGGAGGTCCAGCTCGAAGAACGTGCGGATCAGCGCGGCGGTGATGGAGTCGTGCCCGCACCCGGCGCACAGGGTCGACATCGACCCCTCGTAGTCGCGGCGGGTGAGGCCCAGCGCGTTGGTGGGGAGCCCCGGATGACGGACCTTCGGCTTCGCGATGAAGCTCATGCCGGCACCTCCTCCAGCGCCCGGGTGATCCCGTCCACCACGTGGACCCGGCTCAACGGCAGGCCCCCGTAGTTCTTGAGCGAACGGAGGCGCGCCTTGGACACGTCCGTCTCGAGGGCGAGCAGCGAACGGAGCTGGCCGTCCCGGTTCTGCTCGATCACGAAGACCGGATCGTGCGCCGCGATGAACTCCTCCACCGCTGAGGCGAAGGGGAACCCGCGCACGCGCATGTAGTCGAACGGCATCCCCCGGCCGGCCATCTCGTCCTGCGCCTCGAGGATGGCGGCGTTGCAGCCGCCCAGCGACACGACGCCCATGCGGGCCCCGGGCATCTCGCGGACCACCGGGGCCGGCAGAGCCGCCGCCGCGCCGGTGAGCTTCCGGGCCAGCCGGTCCATCACCTCGACGTAGTCGGGCGCGTCCTCGGTGTAGGCACCCAGCTTGTTGTGGCCCGAGCCGCGCGTGAAGTACGCGCCGCGCGGGTCCACCCCGGGCAGGGTCCGGGCGCAGATCCCGTCGCCATCCACGTCGAGGTAGCGGTAGAACGTCTCGAGCCGGTCCAGGTCCGCCGGGCCCAGCACCTTGCCCCGGTCCGGCCGGTAGGCGTCGTCCCACCGGAGGCGGGGCACCACCCAGTCGTTCATCCCGATGTCCAGATCCGAGAGGACGAAGACCGGGGTCTGGAAGCGCTCGGCCAGGTCGAACGCGGCGACCGAGAGATAGAAGCACTCCTCCGGGTCGGCCGGGAAGAGCAGGATGTGCTTGGTGTCGCCGTGGGAGGCGTAGGCGCAGAGCAGGAGGTCGCCCTGCTGGGTGCGGGTCGGCATCCCAGTGGAGGGGCCGGTCCGCTGCACGTCGAAGAAGACGACCGGGATCTCGGCGTAGTAGGCGAGGCCGACGAACTCGCTCATCAGCGAGATGCCGGGCCCGCTGGTCGGGGCGAACGCCCGGGCCCCGGCCCAGCCGGCGCCGATCGCGACCCCGGCCGCGGAGAGCTCGTCCTCGGCCTGGACGATGCAGACCCGGGCCTTGTTCGTATCCGGCTCCCGCCGGTACTGCTTGCAGAAGGCGGTGAAGGCGTCGGTGAGCGACGTGGCCGGCGTGATGGGATACCAGGCGGCGACGGTGGCGCCGGCATAGAGACAGCCCAGGGCCGCCGCGGTGTTCCCGTCGATCAGGATCCTGTCCGCGGTCTTGTCCAGCGGGGCCACCCGGATCGGCAGCGGACACGCGAAGTGCTCCGCGGCATAGGCGTGGCCCAGCTCGAGCGCCTGGAAGTTCGAGTCCATCAGGGCCTTCTTGCGGCCGTACTGTTGGGTCAGCAGTGTCGCGATCGCGTCGCGATCGAGGTCCAGGAGCGCCGAGAGGACCCCCACATATGCGATGTTCTTCATCAGCAGCCGCTCGCGCGGGGCGGCGAACGCCTCGTTGCAGAGCCGGGCCAGCGGTACGCCGAGAAGAGTCACGTCCTCCCGGGCGAGCTCCCAGGGCCAGGTCGAGTCGTAGAGCAGCCAGCCGCCCGGCCGCACGTCGGCCAGGTCCCGATTGTAGGTGGCCGCGTTCATCGCCACGATCAGGTCGAACTCCGGGGTGCGGGCGGTGTAGCCCTCGCCGCTCACCCGGATCTCGTACCAGGTGGGCAGCCCCTGGATGTTGGACGGGAAGAGGTTCTTGCCGGTGACCGGGACGCCCATCCGGAAGATGGATTGCATCAGGAGCCCGTTGGCGCTGGCGGACCCGGTGCCGTTGACCGTCGCGATCTTGAGCGCGAAGTCGTTGGTGCGGTCCGTCGCGACCGCGGCGGCGCTCAGGCCGGGGTCGACGCGCATGCGGCCCCCGCGTAGGCGAGGGTGAGCTCGGACTTCTGCATGTCCCAGGCCGCCGTGGGGCAGCGCTCGGCACACAGGCCGCAGTGCACGCAGAGGTCCTCGTCCTTGAGCATCACCCGGGTGGTCTGCGGCAGCGGACCGGACACGAACAGGGCCTGCTGGAGGTTCGTGGCCGGCGTGATCAGCCGCTCCCGAAGCTCCTCCTCGGTGCCGTTCCGGGTGATCGCCAGGCAGTCCACCGGGCAGACGTCGATGCAGGCGTCGCACTCGATGCAGAGCCGGTCGACGAACACGGTCTGCACGTCGCAGTTGAGGCAGCGCTGCGCCTCGCGCGCGGTCTGCTCCAGGTCGAACCCCTTCTCCACTTCGATCCCCAGCTCGGCGAACCGCTCGGCCAGGTCCACGTGGGTCATCTTGGCCCGCTGGGCCGGGTTGTAGTCGTTGCTGTAGCTCCACTGGTGGAGCCCCATCTTCTGGGTCTGGAGCTCCATGCGCTGGGGCGGCCGCTCGGTCACCGGGACACCGGTGCAGTGGTGGTGGATGGAGATGGCGGCCTCGTGCCCGTGGGCCACGGCCCAGATGATGTTCTCGGGCCCCCAGGCGGCGTCGCCCCCGAAGAACACGCCCTCGCGCGAGCATTGGAACGTGGTGCGGTCCACCACCGGCATGTCCCACTCGTCGAAGGCGATGCCGATGTCCCGCTCGATCCAGGGGAAGGCGTTCTCCTGGCCGATGGCCAGGATCACCGCGTCGCAGGGAAAGACCTCGGTGCCGTGGACCTCCTTCTTGAGCCGGCCGCCCGGCTGCTCGTGCCAGGTGACCCGCTCGAACTCCATACCGGTGACTCGGCCGTTCTCATGGAGGAACCGCGTCGGCGCGTGGTTCTCCACGATGGTGATCAGCTCCTCCTCCGCGTCCTCCAGCTCCCAGTCGGAGGCCTTGAAGAGGTGGCGTGGCTTCCGCCCCATCACCTTGATGTCGGTGGCGCCGAGCCGCTTGGCCGTGCGGCAGCAGTCCATCGCCGTGTTGCCGACGCCGATGATCAGGACCCGGCCCTCGATGGCCTCGATGTGCCCGAAGTGGACCCCCTCCAGCCAGTCGATCCCGATGTGGATCGGGCCGCAGTCCGCCCGGCCGGGGAGGTCCAGCTCCTTCCCCTTCGGGGCTCCGCTCCCGACGAACACCGCGTCGTACCCCTCGTCCAGCAGCGCCTGCATGCTGGTGACCGGCGTGCTGTAGCGGACGTCCACGCCCATCGAGACGATCATGTCGATCTCTTCGTCCAGCACCCGCGGCGGCAGCCGGAAGGCCGGGATGTTGGTCCGCATCAGCCCGCCGGGCCGGTCCAGCCGCTCGTAGATCACGACCTCGTAGCCCAAGGGCATCAGGTCGTTGGCGACGGTGAGCGAGGCGGGGCCCGCGCCGACGCAGGCGATCCGCTTGCCGTTCTTGACCGGAGGGGCCTTGGGCAGCCGGTCGGTGATGTCTTCGCGGAGGTCCGCCGCGACGCGCTTCAGCCGGCAGATGGCGACCGGCTTCCCCTCCACCCGGGTCCGGCGGCAGGCCGGCTCGCAGGGTCGGTCGCAGGTGCGGCCCAGGATGCCGGGGAACACGTTGGAGTCGCGATTGAGCATGTACGCGTCCCCGTAGCGCCCCTGGGCGATCAGGCGGATGTACTCGGGGACGTTGGTGTGGGCGGGGCACGCCCACTGGCAGTCCACGACCTTGTGGTAGTAGTCGGGATTCGTCGTGTCGGTGGGTCGCATGCCGGCTCCGGTGGCGGGATACCCGGAATTCCTACCGAGCCCCTTCCATATGAGGATACGCAGGGGCGAGCCGGTTCAACAGGGCGGGGCACGGGGCGGCCGGGGCCTGGGGCGGCGGCGCTCGGGCGTCTCCCGGCGGGGCCCCTCGCTAGCTCCGCGCCGTGGCGATCAGGGCGTCGAGGAATGGGCCGAGCACGCCGCTCTGGCTCGTCCCGAAGACGTTCCAGCTGTTGATCACTCCCACCATTCGGTGTTGGGGGAGGACGATCAGGAACTGCCCACCGAAGCCGAGGCCGGCCCAGACGTCGGTGCCGTCGCGGTCGAGCCGCCACCACTGGTAGCCGTAGCCCCAACCCTGCCGGTTCACCCGGTCCACCCGCCGGCTCGTCGCCGCCACGGCCCAGCCCTGGCGAAGGATCCGGCGCCCGTCCCACATCCCGTCGTTCAGGTAGAGCCAGCCGATCTTGGCCAGCTGCTCGGCCTCGAGGTAGAGGCCGCCCTCCAGGTCGGGAAGGCCGGTGGGGGTCCGCTTCCAGTGGTAGGCGCCGATGCCGAGCGGGCGAAAGAGGTGATCGGCGGCGTAGTCGTCGGCCAGGCGGCCGGTGGCGGTGCGGAGCAACGCGGAGAGTAGGTGGCTCCCGCCGCTGCTGTAGGCCCACGTGGTGCCGGGGTCCGCGTCCATCGGCTGGTCCAGCGTGAACTGGATCCAGTCCTGGCTCTCCTCCAACTGGACGGTGGTGTTGGTCGAGTCGAACGGGCGGTCCACCTCGTGCCACTCGATGCCGGAGCGCATGGTGAGCACGTCGTCCAGCGTGGCGGCGTGGAGCCGGGGATCCACTTTCGAGAGGTCGTAGTCCTTGAGGAAGGGGAGGAGGAGCGCGTCCGGCCCTGCGATCTCGCCCCGCCGGATGGCGATCCCGATCAGCGTCGCGGCCACCGACTTGGTGACCGACTGCAGGGTGTGGACGTCGCGCCCGCCGGGATAGGGGTGCCAGTCCGGGTGGTAGTAGTTGTACTGGTGGGAGGCGGTGTCCCGGCCCTGCGACGCCGCCCGGTAGTCCTGGGGGTAGCGCTCGCTTCGGATCAGGTACCCCCGGTGCACCACGACCATGCGGTCCACCAGTCCGTACGTGCCCGCGGCGATGGCGCGATGGAGCGAGTCGAGGGACGCGGGGGAGAGGCCCTGGGCCTGGGGGGTGGAGCGGGCCCATTCGCGGGTCGGCCAGGGCGCCTCCTGGGCGACGGCGGGGAGGGCGGCGAGCGACGCGGCCAGGACGAAGACGGCACCGGCGGCGCGGAGCATGAGCGGAGGGGTCATGGGCCTTCCCGGCCGGAATGGCGGCATCGGAGGGGAAACGACCGAGCCGTCAGGTATGCGTCACCATGACGACGTAGCCGTCGGGATCGGTGATGCGGAACTCGCCCTTCGGCGCCCAGAAGGGGAACTCGATCTCGCCAACGGCCACACCTTGGGCCTGGAGATGGGCCCGCATCGCGGGGACGTCCGGGCAATAGGTGTAGAAGAGCACGGCCTGCTGCGCCGGCACCACCGGCTCGCTCGCGCGCGCGACCATCAGGTCGGCCCGCGCCGAAGTGAGCCAGGCCCACGAGGGCTCGTCCCATCCCTCGGGCGTGTGGCTGCCGCCGATCTCGAAGCCGAGCTTGGCATAAAATGCGATCGACCGCGGCACGCTCGCGACGTGGGCCATCGCGGTGAGGCTCTCGACCCGGGGCGCTGCTCCGGCGGACGGCTTCGGCGAGCGCGGCACCAAAGCCCTACCGCGCCCTGAGCGTCAGGTCCACCCGCACGCTGTCCAGGAGCGCGCCGAGCGGCAGGGCCACAGCCACGGTGTCGGACGGGAGGAGGTCGGCGCGCTCCGGCGGCGGGGCCGCGACCACCTTGAGGCAGACGGTGTGCGGCCTGGGCGGCCCGACCACGAACAGCTCGTAGGTCCCGTCCGCTCGGCCCTCGCGCTCGGACTGGAGCCCGGTCCTGGCCTCGCACCCCATCAGGGCGACGTCACCGAAGGCTCGGATCGTCGCCCGGGGAACGGTCGCGCCGCCCCCGCCCGGCTCGAGGACGGTCCCGTGGACCACGCCGAAGAAGGCCGGGTCGCTGCAGGCGCAGACCGCGGTGGTGTCGCAGGCCGAGAAGACGAGCAGCGTTAGCCCGACGAGGGTGGATGCCCTGAGGAGCCACTGTGCGTTCGTTCTCATGTGACAGTTCCCCTCAATCCGTGTGTACCACCGGGGGGAGGAGGCTCGTCCTACCGCGCCTTCAGCACCAGGTCCACCCGCACGCTGTCGAGCAGGGTGCTCAGCCGGAGCACCGTCGCGACCGTGTCCGAGGGCAGGAGATCGGCGCGGGCCGCCGGAGGAGCCGCGACGACCTTGATGCAGGCCGTGTGTGGCATCGCAGGCCCTATCACGGTAAGGCTATAGGTGCCGTCGCCCAGTGAGGTCCCCTCGGCCACCTGCCCTGTCCGGGAAAGACAGCCCGTTCCGGCGTCGGCGAACACGCGGATTGTCGCCCCAGCGGCCGCCGCTCCGCCGGGCTCGGCCACGGCCCCATACACGAAGCCGTCGGACTGCGGCGGGCTGCAGCCGCAGGCGTCGGTGAAGCAGCCGGGCAATGCCAGGAGCGCCAGGCCGGCCAGAATCGAGCCCCACAGAGGCACTCCGCTCTTTCGTCTCATGGATTCGTGAGCTCAAAGGGTGACGTTTGGCATCCGCCGAGCAGCGGAAACCCTCATTCGCCGATGTCCTCGCGCCAGAGGTCCGGGCGTGAAGCCATGAAGTCCGCCATCAGGTCGATGCACTCCTGATCCTGCAGCACCTCGAGCGCCACCCCTCGGCTCCGGAGCCACTCCTCCTCGCCCAGAAACGAGCGATTCTCACCGATCACCACCCGGCCGATACGATACAGGACGATGGCCCCGCTGCACATGGCACAGGGGGAGAGCGTGGTGTAGAGCGTCGCCGCGCGGTACACCGGCCCCCGGCGGCGGCCGGCCCGCTCCAGCGCGTCCATCTCCGCGTGCAGCACGGCGCTCCCCTGCTGCACCCGCCGGTTGTGGCCTCGGCCCAGGATCTCCCCCTGGTGCACCAGCACGGAGCCGATGGGGATTCCGCCCTCGGCCAGGCCGGCCCGCGCCTCCTCCAGCGCGGCGGCCATGAAACGGTCCATGGGCGTCAGGCCTTGGCAGCGCGGGGCGCGCGGCCGTAGCGCTCCGCGGAGCGGGCCCGGGCCTTGGCGGCCTCCACGTCCCGGCTCTTGGGCGCCGCCTGGGTGACCAGGGCATCGAGCAGCTCCTGCGCCACGCGCGTCACCTCCTCCACCGCGTGGTCGAAGGCCTCACGGTTGGCCTGGGAGGGCTTGGTGAAGCCGCTCACCTTGCGCACGAACTGGAGGGCCGAGGCCCGCACCTCCTCCTCGGTGGCGGGCGGCTCGAAGTTGAAGAGCGTCTTGATGTTCCGGCACATCGCGTCCTCCTCGGCGGTTCTCACGCGGACGGCCTCCCGGCGGGCCGCTCATATTAGAGAAGGTGGCGGCGGCCGGTGCACGGCGCCAGCCGCGCGGCATCACCCGCCGAGCGGGAGCCCGGGGCTCCCAAACGCGGTGTGGCCACCGGGAAGCCCGAGGACTCCGGCAACCACCTGTTCCAATGGGGAAGGGCGTGGCATGGTCGAGCCGGGACGCGCTTCGTCCGCGCCCGATCACTCCGCGGCCGTCAGCACCTCGTAGTGCCGGCAGAAGGGCTCCCGCTCCAGCAGGAAGTCGTCGTCCTCTGGGTAGTAGCGGGCCCGCTCCGGCTCCTCGCCGGCGAAGGCGCGAATCGCGTCCATCGACTCCCAGAGCGAGATGATCTCGAAGTGGGCGATGTCGCCCTCGATCCGGCAGAGCACGTAGGCGCCGCGGTTCCCCGGGGTCCGGCCGAAGTCGGTGACGCCTGTCCCGAGCAGGTATTGGTGATACTCCTCCGCCCGCTCGGCCGGGACCCGGCCGTGCCACATCCGCGCGATCATCGTATCTCCCCTCAGCCGCAGAGGCCGCGACTGGGCAGCGGCGTGGGGACGAACCCACCGACGACGCGCTCGCCGCCCGGGAAGATGGCCGAGATCCTGCCCGCGAGCGGCTCCTCCGGCGACGCGTCCCGAAAGCGCACCAGGGCCGAGACGGCCTGGACGCACGACGCCTCGCTCTCGCACCGCGACACCGCACCGGTCGAGGCGGACTCGGCCGAGAGGGCGAACGAATGCCCGACGACGTCGCCGCGCGGGAGGTAGATCGAGATCCGGACGAAGGGCGGCGACGGGGAGTCGTCGCCGCCCAGCGGCCGGGAGGTCAGGAACACGCTCGTGGCAGGCCCGTCCCAGGGGGCGCAGTCGTCCATCGCGTAGGCCAGCGGGAAGCCCTCCGGCGGCTCCGGCTCGGAGGAGGAGCCGCAGGCCGCCAGGGCGAGCATCGCCAGGGTGACACCGAGCGAACGACCACGCATCGCGAGATTTCCCTTCGGCTAGCGGAACAAGAGCCCGGTGGCGAGCCAGGCGAGCGCCGCCGCCGCGATGATCAGGGCGACGATGCGCCAGCCGGCGCCCGGCCTTCCGGCGGTGACCGTCACGCCGAGCGTCCGGGGGAAGGCGTCGGCGACCGGGTCCGGGAACGTCCGGTCGGCCGGGGCGCCGCCCGCGCCCTTCGAGAAGACGACCGACGGGTCGCCACCCCGCACCGCCAGCTTGGCCATCGCGGCCTGGTACAGCCGGCGGACGTCCTCCGGCATCTCATCCGGACCGCCGTAGGTCTTGCCGTTCACCGTGATGCTCGTGGTCTCGATGGTGTGGCCGACGCCGGCGGATCCGACGAGGGGCTGGAGGAGGTCCGGCACGCCGTCGCGGTCGGCGTCTCCCAGCCTGCCCATGACCTGCTCGTAGACCCGACGGACGTCGGGCGGCATGTCGTCCGGGCTCCCGTACTCCCGACCGTCGACCACGATCTTCGAGACCATGTCAGAGCCCCTTTCGGTAGATCGCGACGTCGGACACGAAGTACGGTACCTGCTCCAGCAGCACCCAGCCGCCGGCGGCGTGGAGTGGGCGCGACGGATCCACGCCGGTGTAGATCGCGTCGAACCCGTGCCGCCGGGCCAGGTCCTCGACCGCCCGGACCAGCCTCCTCCCAACGCCGCGTTCCCGGTAGGGCTCCGCCACGAGCAGCGCCGCGAGCCAGGGGGAGAGGTGGGGATGGGTGGTGACCGACTCCGGCTTCAGCGCGGCGGTCCCGCAGAGTGCGCCGTCGGCGAAGGCCGCCAGCGCGATCGGCAGCTCCTCGCGGTTCGCGGATCCCTTCAGGTCCGCGGCGGCGTCCCCCGGCCCCCCGTTCCCGTAGTAGGGGGCCCACTCGCGCTCGAACCACTCGATCAGCGTCGGCAGGGCCTCCGGGTGGTCCGCCAGGAGCCCGATCGTCACGTCCACCGGTGTCAGGCGCTCGACTTCCTGACGTGGGCCACCGAGCGCTCGATCAGCTCCTCGAGGACGTCTGGGTCCACGTCGTCCAACGATTTCACGTAGAGGCAGGAGCTTCCCGTCTTGTGCTTGCCCAGCTTCTTCAGCAGCGCCTCGTAGCGGGAGAAGCCGGCCATGATGTAGAGGGTGAGGCTCTGCTTCCGAGGCGAGAAGCCGGCGACGAACCAGTCGCCCTCTCTCCCGCTCGCGTACTTGTAGTGGTAGCTGCCGAACCCGACGATGCTGGTTCCCCACATCTTGGGCTTGGCCCTGGTGATCCGCTTCATGAGGCCGAGCAGCGTCCGGCAGTCCTTCCGGCGCTTCGGGTCCTCGATCGACTTCAGGAACGCCTCGACGCTCCGCTGGGTGGGCTTGGTCTTGAGCTCAGCCATCCGTCACCTCCTCGGGGTTCGCGTCGAGCCCCGGCTGGTCCCGAGCAACCCTCGGAGAATGGCCCGGACCGGCCGGAGCCGCCAGAGGGGGCGAGAGCTGCCGGACCGGGCGTCCGAGCTCCCGCTTGAGCCGGGTTCGGGCTCGGCGCTATGATAGTGCCTCCCCCACAGCCCATCCGGAGACCAGCTGCGCATGGCCAACAAGAAGCGTCCCCTGCTCCGCGTCCTCGACGCGGTGGAGCGCGTGGGCAACCGGCTGCCGGACCCGATCACGCTCTTCGGTCTGTTCGCACTGGCGGTGGTGGTGGTTTCGTGGATCGCCGCCCGAGCCAACGTGACGGCGGTGCATCCCGGGACCGGCGCCGACATCACGGTGGTGAACCTGCTCTCCGGCGCCGGCATCCGGCGGATGCTGACCGAGGCGGTCCGGAACTTCGCCGCGTTCCCGCCGCTCGGGCTCGTGATCGTGGTGATCATCGGCATCGCCGTCACCGAGCGGAGCGGTCTCGTGGTGGTGGCCCTCAAGCGGCTGGTGAGCGCGGTGCCCCGCTCGATGCTCACGGCGACGCTGGTCTTCGCCGGGGTGATGAGCAGCATGGCGGTGGATGCGGGGTACGTCGTGCTCACTCCGCTCGGTGCGATGCTCTTCGCCGCGGTGGGCCGGCATCCCTTGGCCGGGCTCGCCGCGGCGTTCGCCGGGGTCTCCGGCGGCTTCTCGGCCAACCTGCTGCTCACCTCGCTCGATCCCCTGTTGGCCGGGCTCTCCCAGGAGGCGGCCCGCCTGGTGGACGCCGCCTACGTGGTGGACCCGACCGCGAACTACTACTTCATGATCGCGTCGGTCGGCCTGGTGGTGGGACTCGGCACCTGGGTCACGGCGCGCTTCGTCGAGCCCCGCCTCGGCACCTGGACGCCGCCCGAGGGCATCGTCGAGGCCGAGGCCGCGATGCACGAGGTGACCGACCGGGAGCGCCGAGGGCTGGTGTGGGCAGGGGTGACGACGCTGGTGTGCCTCGGGCTCATCGCGCTCCTGGTGGTGCCGGAGGGCGCCCCGCTCCGGAACCCGGAGGCCGCGGACCAGCCGGTGCTGGTGCAGATCCGGCCCTTCTTCGACAGCATCGTGACGCTCTTGATGCTGCTCTTCCTGGTGGTGGGGCTGGTGTACGGCATCGCGGCCGGCACGATCCGCTCGGACCGGGACGTGGCCCGGATGTCCTCGGAGGGGGTGGCGGTGCTGGGGAGCTACATCGTGCTCGCGTTCATGGCCGCGCAGTTCATCGCCTACTTCAACTGGTCCAACCTGGGGCTCATCCTGGCGGTGAAGGGAGCGGGCACCCTGAAGGCGGCCGGGTTCACCGGCCTGCCGCTGCTCGCGGGGTTCGTGTTCGTCACCGCGTTCATCAACCTGTTCATCGGGAGCGCGTCGGCGAAGTGGGCGGTGATGGCGCCGGTGTTCGTCCCGATGCTGATGCTGATGGGCTACAGCCCGGAGACGGTGCAGGCGGCCTACCGGGTGGGCGACTCGACCACCAACATCATCACCCCGCTGATGCAGTACTTCCCGGTGATCATCGCGTTCGCCCAGAAGTACGACCGCGAGTCGGGCCTGGGCACGTTGATCTCGGCGATGCTGCCCTACTCGGTGATCTTCCTCCTGGGCTGGCTCGTTCTCTTCGCGCTCTGGGTGGGCTTCGGCCTCCCGCTCGGTCCGGGCGCACCGATGCACTACGTGCTGCCGGGGGCGCCGTAGGGGGGAACGGGGAAAGGGGAACGGCGAAAGGGCCCAGCCCCCACCTCCCGCGGTGGTGGCGTCGTGAGGCTGGGAAGCACCCCGGCCGCGGCCTGAAGGACGCAGGAAAGAGCGTGACGACCTCAGCCCGTCGGCGCGGGCGGCTTCTCCTTGCGCCAGCGGTCGCGAGCCCAGCGCCAGCCCAGGGTCAGCAGCACCGGCGGCACGAGGGCGACGAGCGCGAGCACGGTCGCGACCACGGCTGGGGGCGCGAAGGTGGTGAGGTGGTCGGTCGGCTCGACCAGGGCCACGCCGGCCCACCCCCCGGCCAGGAGGCTCACCCAGACGAGCAGGGTGATCAGGAAGAAGCGGATGGGCCAGCGGGCGAGGATGGACATCACGCGGCCGGGCGCACGGGCAGAGTGTCGTTCGACACCACGAGGTCCGCCCGTCCGCGGGGATCGTCCCGGGTGAAGTGAATTCGTTGGGCCGGGAAGTAGATGGTCTCGTACGCCTCCACGGTCGCCTCCGGCGAGAGTCCCTCTTGCGCGCGCGCCAGGGCGCGCTCCAGCGCGGTCTCGAAGCTGCAGTCGAGCCAGACCGCCAGGTCGTAGTGCGGGCGGAGCGACCGCTTCAACAGGAAGATGCCTTCCACCAGGACCACGTCCACGTCTTCGAAGTGGTAGGAGTGCCGCCGAAACTCGGTCGCGGTCTCCTCGGCGAAGTCCGCCTGGACCCGGAGCGAGCGACGGTCCCTGAGCGGCAGGACCAGGGTCGAGAACATCTCCTCGAACCGGACAGCGTGCCGATAGAAGTGCTCGGCCGGATCCGCGAGAGCGAACCGCCGGCTCGGCAGGTTGAGCCAGCCGTCCACGTTGACGCCCGCCGACCGAACGCCACGATCCGCGAGGTCGACCAGCACCCGCTCCGCCACGTAGCCCTTGCCGCTCCCGTCGATGCCGCTCAGCGCCACCAGCACACTCCGTGTATCGGGGACCCTGCGGCGCTCCGCCAGGATGCCCTGGACGATCGCCGGATGCTCGTCCGCCATCAGGCTCCGAACTGTCGCAGGTGGTGGTCGAAGTGCTTGTGGATGAACGCGCCCCAGTCGCGGCCGCTCATCGGGCCGAACAGGGCGTGGGGCGGCCAGTCGGCTTCGGGCTCCCGCTCCACGAAACGCTGGACCAGCCGCTCGAGCTCGCCGAGGTCCCCCGCCCAATCGCCGGGCGGCGTGGCGAACGCCTCGGCCGGGCCCCGCACCCGGCCCCGGGGCCACGGGAGCCAGTAGATCGCCGCCCACTTGACCATCGGCCACCGGAGCGGGCCCGCCCTCGGCGCGCAGGGCTCGTCCCCCATCGTGTGGCGCATCTGGGCGCAAAGGTGCGCGAGGGCCTGCGGCGCCGTCATACGCCCCCAGCGGGCGGGCGCGTCGGGCCGGAGGCGGCGGAGCCGGGCGATCAGCGCCGAGCGCGTGGCCGGATCGTGAACGGTCGGCGGCATGGTCCACCCGCACGTCAGCCGGCGCGCCGAGCGCGCCCGGACCAATGGATGGCCCGAATCCGCCATCCGTCGGGCGTGCGGGTCAGCACCATGAGCTCAACCCCGACGCTGTTGATCGCGCGCTCCCGAAAGGTACCGGTGCTCGCGCTGGTGGCGACGGCCCAGGCCACGTCGCCCGAAACGACCACCCGCACCGGCGTTCGCTCGCTCGCGACCGCCCGGGCGAACTGGATGTCCCCCGGCAGGTGGTGCTCGCGGTATTCGGCCCGCGTCTCCAGCCCTCCCGACTCGAGGATCACCGCGTCCTCCGCCAGCAGGGCCACGGCCCCGAGCGAGTCGCCCTCCTGGAGCGCGCGGTGGAACGCGGCGACGACCTGCGCCACCCGGGCGGAATCGGGCGGGGCGACCTGAGCGGCGGCCGGGCCGGCCACCAGGAGGGCGAGGGCGACCAGCGGGGCGAGGGAGCGAGGCATGGCGATCACCTGACGGTGGGAAGGGCCGGCCCGCCCGCGAGCACGCGGCGCTCAGCCGTCCAGTGGATCCGCGCCGGTGGGAAACGCGCGGAGCGAGCGCAGCACGAGACCGATCCCCCCCGCGAGCAGCACCAGCATCATCAGGGTGTCGAACAGGGACGTCGGCCGGAAGTAGATGTGGAGGTTGGCGACGATGCCGGCCAGGATGATCACCGCGCCGGCCCCGGTGAGGAGCCACCCCCAGACCGAGCGCCCGTCGTAGAAGAGCCCGCCGATGCCGACCACCAGCGGCAGCAGAGAGAGGCCGAACGCGTTGTAGCCGAAGAGGTGCCACCCGCCACCCACCACGCTCACCCGGGCAAGCAGCAGGTAGGCGCCGGCCACGACCATCGCCGCCCCGCCGAAGAAGAGCCTCAGCCCCCCGCTGGTTCCCCCGGCACCCCTCATGCTGGGCTCCTCTTGCGCGTGTGTGCAGGACGTGAAGGACGGCACCTCTCGTGACACTATCGCCGGCCCGGCGCCCCAGCAAGTCCGCCCTCAGCGCCTGCCGGGCTCGAGGTCGAGTGGGCAGGGGACGGGGTGTGCGCGCACGTCCCGGAAGAAGCGCGTGGTGACCACGTCCGACCGATACCGGACCTGGCCGGCGAACCCTCCTCCACGCACGGGTTGCAGGTCGGCGTCGAGGCCGGGCGAGAATGCCGTGGGGCCCGACCACTCCAGCACGAGCCGCGACGGTCCGCCGTGCCAGCTGGCGAACGGGAACAAGGACCCCTCCGGAGGCTGCGGCCAGAGCGCGCGGTGCCCGAAGACGGGGACCCGGCTCTCCTCCGCCAGGAGGCGCACGACGTCCGGGAAGTCGAACGGCGGCGCGTCGCGTCTCGGCTCGTGCAGCGGGGAGCCGTCCCGATGGAGCCAAGGCCCCACCGCCAACCGATAGCACCCGGCCACCTCCGCGGGAGCGGCCGCGGCATCGGGGCCGGGGGCGCCGGCGCAGCCGAGCGGCAGGGTCAACAGCGTGAGGGCCAGCGCCGTCGCCGCACCCCGTCCCCCCTCATGGCGGATACCCATCGAAGCTACTCCTCGGTGAGGGGGGGAGGGTGCCGCGCCACCTCGGCGCTGGAGATTGCCGCCCGGGCGGGGCGACGACAAGGGGGGAACGGGGCTATCGTCTCCCGGTCGAGCGCACCGGCCCCGCGCGCCGC
Organism: Gemmatimonadales bacterium; assembly: GCA_041607595.1. Taxonomy (GTDB): domain Bacteria; phylum Gemmatimonadota; class Gemmatimonadetes; order Gemmatimonadales; family GWC2-71-9; genus JBFIUJ01. The sequence continues at coordinate 21,316 of JBFIUJ010000003.1, forward strand.
TGGCGGAGCGCCTCGACGGTGATCCGGATCTGGCGGATGTGGGCCAGGTCGTGTGCCGCCTCCATCGCCACGAACTCGGCCACCGTCTGCCGACCACGGACCTCGTGCACCCCGTAGCCGGTCGCCCAGCGGCGGCGCGGGACCCCGAGCAGCAGGGCCAGGTTCCCCTCGCGCAGCGCGCGGAAGAGCGCCAGGGCGGGCCCCGGCCGGCGCTCCGCATACCCCAGCCGCGTCGCCCAGAGGTCCTGGTCCCACCAGGGGAGGTCCAGTCCCGGGGTGGCCAGCATGTTACGAAGCCGCCAGCCCATGGCCAATTCCGCGTCCGCCATGTGGTGGATCACTTCGAGGACCGACCAGCGCCCCGGCGCCGGGCGGGGGGTGAGCAGGCGGCGGGGGAGGTCCGCCACCAAGCGCTCGAGGCGCGCCGGAGTGCGGCGTTGGATGCGGATCGGGTCCCGCTCGCCGAGGTAGCCGAGGATCCGCTTTCGGTATTGGGCGAAGGTCTCTGGCACGTCGGCTCCTCCCTCGCCGGAGCCGGCACGCCGCCTCGGGGGTCGTTCCCCGGGCGGGCCGGCCTAGCCGCTCGGGTCTGGTCCTCCGGTCTCGCCGCTGCCCACCGCCGGCCGCTCCAGCGCCTCGGCCAGGGCCGCATCGGCACGGGCCAGCTCGAGCGCGACCAGCAGCTCCCGAGCGAGCGCCCGGTCCCGCCTCTTCAGCCACAGCGTGATGCCGCCCGGGCGCGCCCCGGGGGCTCCGTCGAAGGCGTCCAGCCGCCGGGCCCGCAGCGCGAGCCTGGGCATCCACCAGCCCCCCCGGAGTCGCGCGTCCCTGATCCATCCGACCGGGATCTCCAGCGCGTCGAGCGGGAGCAGCTTGACGTCGGTGCGGACGCCGGAGAGGGACACCCGCTCGACCTGCCGGGTGCCGGTCCACTCCAACGTGAGGATCCCGCCGCCGAGGTAGAGCAGCCCCTCCACTTTGTAGCTCACCGAACGGATGCCCCGTTCGTCGAGCGTGTCCTTCCCCGGGACCCGCAGGCGGAACGGGAGGGGCTCGGACGTGTCCAGGGAAGCGGGGTGACCCATCGCGCTCACCGGGGGACGGGCGGGGAGGCCGCCGGGCTCACGAGCCCGGCGAGCGCCGCCGACTCTCGCTGGTGGCGACATCGTATAGGACTCGCCACCCGTCGGCCGTGCGCCGCCACGCGGTGACGGTGTGACCGAGATCGGTGACCGGGGCGTCCGGAGCACCCTCGAACGTGAGCACGATCCCGTATCGTCCGTGCGCCACCGCGAGCGTCCCCTGGGCGTGCACCGACTGGGTCTCGAGATTGACCGCCCAGCTCGCGCCGGTCAGCATGCGCCGAAAGTAGGCGGCGATCGAATCGCGGCCGACGATCGGCTTGGCGTTGGCGTTGAAGATGATGGCGTCCGGCAGGTAGAGCGCCGCCAACGAATCGGCCTGCCCCGCCGCGAAGAACTCGATGATCCGCGCGTTCACGCTGTCGAGGGAAGCGCGCACGGCGGTGGCATCGTCGGTCGGCGGCGGAGGGCCGCAGCCGACGGTCAGGACCGGGGCGACGGACGAGGCGAGGCGCGGGCTCGGCATGGGAGCTCTCTCGGCGAAGGGGGTGTCGCTGCCGGCGGAGGAGCCTTCGTCGAAGCTAGCCACCTCCCCTCCATCTCTCCACTCCTGGCCTCGACGCGCGCCGGCGCTCTCAGGCCCCGAGCGAGACCACCCGGCCTCGGCCGAGCTCCTGCGCCCGCTGGTAGACCACGGCCGCCGAGGCCACGTCCTGCAGGGCGGTGCCGGTGCTGTCGAAGACGAACGTCTCGTGCGCCGCACTGCGCCCCGGCCGCCGGCCGCTCAGCAGCTGGCCCAGGTCGGCGTGCACGTCGGCCGGCGTCATGAGCCCGGCGGCGATCGCGTGATGCAGCTCGCCGATCTCCGCCGCCTGGGCCAGGACGTCCACGACCACCGCGCTCCGCCGGAGGACCTCCGGCTCGAGCTCCTGCTTCTCGGGAGCGTCGGCTCCGACCGCCGCGATGAAGAGGCCGGGCCGGAGATGGCGCTCGAGCAGGAACGGCTCGTGCGCCGGGGTGCAGGTGACGCAGATCTCGCCGTGCCCGACGGCGGCGGCCAGGTCCAGCGTCGGCGTGATCGTGATCCCGAGCTCCGGGCCGAGCGCCTCCGCCAGCTGGCGGGCCCGATCCGGATCCAGGTCGAAGGCGTATGCTTGTCGGATCGGGCGGACCAGGGCGAGCGCACGCAGGTGGGCCCGCCCTTGGGTGCCGCACCCGCAGATGGCTACGGTGGAGGCCTCGGGGAGCGCCAGGTGGCGGGCCGCCAGCGCGCTCGCCGCCGCCGTGCGCAGGATCGTGATCTCGATCGAATCGAGCAGCGCCAGCGGCCGGCCCGAGACCGAGTCGAAGAGCGCGATGAGTCCCTGGATGGTCGGGAGCCCGAAGCGCTGCGCATTCTGGGGGAAGTTCGCGTTGATCTTGGCGGCGAAGTAGCCGGGGTCGGACCCCAGGGCGGCCGTCTTCACGTGGAAGCCGCCGTCGTGCAGGTGCGCGCCGAGGACGCCGGGGGGCGTCGGCAGGTCGCCGGCGGCATGCTGGAGGAAGGCGGCTTCGACCGCGGCGATGCAGTCGGAGAGGGTCAGGAGCGCGGCGACGTCTGCGCGATCCAGGAGGAGCACGCGGGCGGCCTAGGGCGCGGCGGGCGGCGGCGGCGCGGGCTGGGATGCGGCGGCGGGCGGCCGAGTCGCCGGCTGGGCCGCGGCGGCGCCGAGCATCAGCAGGCCCAGGGCGAGGACCATGGCCGTGGACGGGAGGAACCCGAGGAACCGGAGCTGCAGCCCGGCCGTGGCCAGGGGAATCAGGGAGGCGGCGATGAGGATCGTGCGGGCCGTGGCGCCGGGCCGGAACGCCACGATCGCGACCACCACGCCGGTCACCAGGAAGTCCGCGGACACTTGGATCCACAGCAGCGAGACGAGCGGAGGGAGGTCGGGTGGTCCCTCGCGGGCGAGCCGCAGCACCGTGTCGAACCCCATGGCATGGAGTCCGGCGATCACGAAGCAGCCCGCGGAGGCGATCGCCGTCAGGACGAACGCCAGGCGTGGTCGATGCACTGCGCCCCCGGTGTTGAGGTCACCGCGGCGCCAGTAGGTGGGCCGCTCCGCCCACGCTACCGCCGAACGCCGGGCCGCGCCAGCGCCGGAGCGATCGACCGCTCACCCCTTGGCGACGACGGCGGGGCCCTACGCCGCGGCGGAGGCCCGCCGGACGCGGAGAAGGAGCCGGGCCCCCGCCAGGAGGAGCAGCGGAGACGTGATCGCCCCCGGCGCCACCCGCCACAGGTACAGCGATGCGCCGATGTGGAGGAGCCCATTGCCCACCAGCATCACGGCGAGTCCGTAGGAGACAGGACGCATCCAACGCGCTGGGCGCCGGGCGGCCGGCGTGAGGAAGAGCAGCAGGACCAGGGCCGC
>JBFIUJ010000004.1:0-23147 GCA_041607595.1 Gemmatimonadales bacterium
ATCGACTGGACCCCGTTCTTCCATACGTGGGAGCTCCGGGGGCGGTATCCCGACATCCTCGACGACCCGGTGACCGGAGAGGCCGCCCGGGCGCTCTGGGAGGACGCCCAGGCCATGCTCCGCGAGATCGTGGCCGAGCGACGCCTGTGCGCCAGGGGCGTGCTCGGCTTCTTCCCGGCTCGGTCGGTGGGGGACGACATCGTCCTCTCCGAGCCAAACGGGTCCGGCCGGCAAGCCGTGCTCTACTCCCTCCGCCAGCAGATGCCGCGAACGGGCGACCGCCCCAACCTGGCCCTGGCCGACTTCGTCGCCCCCCAGGGGGCGGGCGTCGCCGACCATGTGGGCCTGTTCGCGGTGACCGCAGGCCACGGGCTGGACGCGATCGTGGCCGAGCGCGAGGCGGCCCAGGACGATTACAGCGCCATCCTGGCGCGGGCGCTGGCGGATCGGCTGGCCGAGGCCTTTGCCGAGCACCTGCACGGACTAGTCCGACGCGAGCTCTGGGGCTACGCGCCGGATGAGGCGCTGGACAACACGGCGCTGATCCGGGAGGAGTACCAGGGGATCCGACCGGCCCCCGGCTACCCCGCCTGCCCGGACCACACCGAAAAGCGAACGATCTTCAACTTGCTGGAGGCGGAGGCGCGCGCCGGGATGCAGCTCACGGAGAGCTACGCCATGCTGCCCGCCGCTTCGGTGAGCGGGTACTACTTCTGGCACCCCGGCGCCCAGTACTTCGGGCTGGGCCGGATCGGCCGGGACCAGGTGGCGGACTACGCCGCCCGAAAGGGGCTCGACCTGGAAACGGTGGAGCGCTGGCTCGCACCAAACCTCGACTACGACCGGACCGGAGGCCCCGATGGGAACGCTGCGTGAGCTCCTGGCCGACGGCCGCGTGCACGTGGTCGACGGGGCGATGGGCACGATGCTGTACCAGCGCGGCGTGTTCGTAAACGTCTGCTACGACGAGCTCACCCTCCGACAGCCTGACCTCATCCGGTCCATCCACCGGGAGTACGTCCACGCCGGCGCCGAGCTGATCGAGACCAACACTTTCGGCGCGAACCCGTTCAAGCTGGCCCAGCACGGGCTGAGCGCGGAAACGGTCGCGATCAACGCCACCGCCGCCCGCATCGCCCGGGAGGCGGCCGGCGAGCGGGCCGCGGTGGCCGGTGCCATCGGACCGCTCGGCGTGCGGATCGAGCCCTTCGGCGAGACCGGCGTGGCCGAGGCCCGGGACGCGTTCCGCCTTCAGGCGCAGGGACTGCTCGAGGGCGGCGTAGACGGGTTCATCATCGAGACCTTCAGCGACGTCCAGGAGCTGGGCGCAGCAGTGGCTGCCGTCCGTGCCCTCTGCGACCTGCCGATCATCGCCCAGCTCACCGTCGGGGAAGACGGGCGCACCCACTACGGCACGAGCCCCCAGGCCTTCGGCCCCGAGGTCGAGGCGCTCGGCGTCGACGTCGTCGGGGTCAACTGCTCGGTCGGGCCACACGGCGTGTTGGAAGCGGTGGAGGCCCTGGCCCGGGTGACCGGACTCCCGCTCTCCGCCCAGCCCAACGCCGGGCTCCCCCGCGACGTGGGCGACCGGAAGATCTACATGGCGTCGCCCGAGTACATGGCGAGCTACGCCCGCCGGATGGTCGAAGCGGGGGCGCGCTTCGTCGGCGGGTGTTGCGGGACCACGCCGGACCACATCAAGGCAATCGTCGGGTACGTCCAGAGCGTGTCGCCGCGGACCCAGGTGGTCGTGGCCGCCGCGCCGGCGGAGCGGGCCGGTGTGGAGCCGGTCCCGCTCGCCGAGCGCTCCGCGCTGGGGGCGAAGCTCGCCCGCGGGGAGTTCACCACGGCGGTGGAGATCGTGCCCCCCAAGGGGGTAGACCCCGCGTCGATGTTCGCCCAGGTCCGCGAGCTCAAGGCGGCCGGGGTGGACGTGGTCAACATCCCCGACGGGCCGCGGGCCCAGAGTCGCATGGGGGCGCTGCTCTCGGCGGTGATGGTCGAGCGGGAGGTGGGGCTGGAGACGGCCGTGCACTACGCCTGCCGGGACCGCAACCTGCTCGGCATGCTCTCGGACCTGCTGGGCGCGTCGGCCGCCGGTCTCCGCAACCTGCTCCTGGTCACGGGAGACCCACCCAAGATGGGCCCCTACCCGGACGCGACGGCGGTCTTCGACATCGACAGCATCGGGCTCACCAACCTGGTCTCCCGCCTCAACCGAGGCCTCGACCCCGGCGGGAACCCCATCGGGGCGCCCACCCGGTTCGTGATCGGGGTGGGGGTCAACCCCGCGGCGCTGGACATGGAGCGCGAGCTCGGGCGCTTCACCTGGAAGGTCGACGCTGGGGCCGAGTTCGCAGTCACCCAGCCGGTGTTCGACATCGACCAGCTGGACCGCTTCCTGGAGCGCACCGCGAAGCACCGCATCCCGATCATCGCCGGGATCTGGCCGCTGGTGTCGCTCCGGAACGCCGAGTTCCTGGCCAACGAGGTGCCCGGCGTCTCGGTGCCGGACGCGGTGCTGGACCGGATGCGCCGGGCGAGCGCCGGCGGAAAGGAGGAGGCGCTGGCCGAGGGAGTGCGGATCGCGCGGGAGATGCTGGCGGCGGTGCGGCACCGGGTCCAGGGCGTCCAGGTCTCGGCCCCCCTGGGGCGGGTGCCGGTCGCCCTCGACGTGTTCGCCGGAGAACGTTGAACGCCCCAGCCGCCCCGCGTATACTCCCGCCAGCCCCAGGACCGCCGCGGCGGGATGCCGTTCCCGCCCCGGTCCGGAGCGACTCGACCCGGAGAGCACCCCCATGCAGGATCTCACCCTGAGCCCCGCCGCGCCTCTCACCGTGCTCTCCGAGGAGGAGGCGATGTTCCGCGACGCGGTGCGCGAGTTCGCCGAGACCGAGATCCGGCCGCACGTGCACGCCATGGACGAGGCGGGACAGTTCAACGCCGACATCATCCCCAAGTTCTTCGAGATGGGGTTGATGGGGATCGAGCTGCCCGAGGCCCACGGCGGCGCGGGAGGGACCATCTTCCTCTGCACCCTGGCGATCGAGGAGCTCGCCCGGGTGGACGCGTCCGCCGCGATCTACGTGGACGTCCACAACACCCTCGTCAACAACTGCATGCTCCGATGGGCCAGCGAGGAGCAGCGCGCCCGCTACCTCCCCAAGCTGGCCAGCGGCCTGCTCGGCGCGTTCGCCCTTTCCGAGCCGGCGAGCGGGAGCGACGCCTTCGCCCTCGAGACCCGAGCCGTGAAGAAGGACGGCCATTGGGAGCTCACCGGTACGAAGTTCTGGATCACCAACGGGGCGGAGGCCGGCTTCTTCATCGTCTTCGCCAACGCCGACCCGACGAAGGGCTACAAGGGCATCACCGGCTTCTTGGTGGAGCGGGATTTTCCCGGCTTCGCGGTCGGGAAGAAGGAGAACAAGCTGGGCATCCGGGCGTCCAGCACGACGGAGCTGATCCTGGAGAGCTGCCGAGTCCCGGCGGCGAACGTCCTGGGTCCGCTGGGGAAGGGCTACAAGATCGCCATCGAGACCCTGAACGAGGGGCGCATCGGGATCGGCGCCCAGATGATCGGCGTCGCCTCCGGCGCACTCCAGGCCGCCACCGCCTACGTCAAGGAGCGGCAGCAGTTCGGCAAGACCATCGCCGAGTTCCAGGGGGTCCAGTTCCAGCTGGCCCAGATGGCGACCGACCTGGAGGCTGCCCGCCTCCTGGTCTACAACGCCGCCCGGCTCAAGGACGCCGGACGGCCCTTCCTGCGCGAGGCCGCGATGGCCAAGCTGTTCAGCTCACAGGTCGCCGACCGGGTGACCGGGCAATGCCTCGAGCTGTTCGGCGGGTACGGCTATTCCAAGGAGTACCCGGCGGAGAAGTTCTACCGGGACGCCAAGATCGGCTCGATCTACGAGGGCACCAGCAACATGCAGCTCCAGACCATCGCCAAGGAGCTCCTGCGCTGAGCCCGGGGACACGGCGTCCCGCCCGGGCGTTTCTGCCGCCCCCGCGGGCGGCAGCGTCGGCGGGCCCATCGGCCATCCCCTTAACTCGTTGGCAACAAACATCCTGGCCGACCGGCCGGGAGCGGAACGGAGTTTGCCAGTCTCCCAGCCCATGAACCGACCGCTCTTTCTCGCCCCCGCGCTCCTCGGGCTCCTGGTCCTCGGAGCCGCACCCGCGTCCGCCCCTGCCCAGTCGGCGCAGGAGCTGGCCATCGGACGACAGCTGGACGGGTGGTATCGCCTGGCCCAGCGGCGTGCTCCCGGGCAGTGGGGTATCGCGGTCGCCGACCAGAACGGGCAGCTGCTGTGGGGCGTCCGCCCGGACAAGCCGATGGTCCCGGCCTCGACCGTCAAGCTCCTCACCACCGGCTTCGCCCGCAGCGTCTTGGGCGGCAATGCCCGCCGCCCGACCCGGGTGATCGGCAACGGCATCGTGGATTCCGCCTCCGGGGAATGGCTGGGGTCCTGGTCGCTGCAGCTGAACGGGGATCCCTCGCTGGAGCGAGGCGTGGGAGCGGGGCCGACGCTCGCCGAGCTGGCGGAGCAGCTGAGGGCGCGCGGCATCCGCCGCCTCTCGGGTCCGCTCGCGGTCCAGAGCGCCGACGGCCCGGCGGAGGCGACCTATCCCGCGAGCTGGGCTCCGCACCATCGAGGTCGGCTCTTCGCCCCGCTGATCGGTCCGCTCACCGTGCACGAGAACCTGGTGCACTTGGTGGTCCGCCCCGCGGCGCAGGGCCGTCCGGCCCGGCTGGACGCGACGTCGCCCCACGGGCTCGAGCGCATCGTCACCATGAAGGCGAGGACCACCGCCGGGACCCGCGCTCGGCTCTCCCTCCAGCAGGGCGCGACGGGCTGGACCGTGACCGGCACGATCGGGGCGCGCTCCCGGCCGCGCACGCTCTCCGCCACGGTCCGCGACCCCCTGGTCGTGCTCCGGGCCGCCTGGGCATCCGCCCTGGCCGACACGGGCATCGAGTGGGATGCCGCCCCGATGACGACCTTCGATTCGGCATCCACCCCACCCACCGTGCTGGCCGAGGTCCTGAGCCCGCCGCTCGACACGCTGGCGCTCGAGATCAACCGCCGCAGCTACAACCTCGGCGCCGAGCTGCTCCTGCAGTGGGCCGGCGGGCGGGGCGAGACCGCGGCGGAGCGGCTCACCGAGCACGTGCGCGACTTGACCGGCCGGGAGGACGCGGTGTTGGTCGACGGCAGCGGGCTGTCGTATGAGGGTCGGGTCTCGCCGGCCACGTTCACGGCCTACCTCGCCCGGTTTCCCAATACGCCCGGCGGCCGGAACTTCCCGCTGCTGCTCCCGGCCAACGGCACCGGGACCCTGCGGCGCCTGGGCACCGGCCCGCTGGGACAGGGGGTGGTGCGGGCCAAGACCGGCACCCTAGCCAACGTCTCGACCGTGGTGGGGTACCTCGGGCATCAGGACGGGGTGTTACTGGTGTCGCTGATGTACAGCGGAGGGCGTCCACTCACCGCCCGTCGCGAGCAGTGGAAGCTCTTCCGCCTGCTGGGCGCCGAGGGCATCGTCATCCCGCCCGAGGTGGAGGAGGACGACGGCGATCCGCCGACCCTGGGCGGCGACCCCGAAGGCGACGGCGGCTGACCCTCCGCCGGCACCGCCGAGACGTCAGAGCTCCACGTTCGCGAGCCGCATGCCCTGCGGCGCGTCTGTCGTGAGCGCCGACTCCGCCTCCATCGTCAGCACCGCGCCGAGAATGCGCGTGGCGGCGTCCGGCATCTCGAGCGTGACGAACGCCGGGCGCTTCCCGTCACACCGGACTTCCGCCGCCCTCCGCAGCCCGGTCTCGGTGACGAACCACAGCTGGTAGACCTCGCCTGCCGGCGCCTCGGGCAGGCCGTGGACCACGACGTTCCACCGGTGGGTGACGGGATCGTCGAAGATCAGCATCGCGCCCTGGTACTGCTGCATGGCGATGCGCGCATGGATGATCCGCCCCGCTCCCTGGATGATGGACAGGGTGTCCTGGAGGGCCGCATAGCGCTGCTCCGCGGCCGCCAGATCCGCGCGGAGCGCCGCACGCTCCTGGCGGCCCACCCCCCAGACACCCACCGCCAGCAGCAGCGCCGCCGCGGCCGCGATCGCCCCCACCCGCCCCCGCCATCCTCGCCGGCCGTGCAGCACGCGCTCGAGGACGGTCCGGGAGAAACCCGGCCGCGGCGCCACGGGGGCCACGCCCATCGGGAGCCAGGCCAGCTCGCGGTCGAGCGTCGCCACAGCCCGGGCGCATTCGGGGCACCGATCCAGGTGCTCCAGGAAGCTGCGGTGCTCATCGGCATCGAGACCCCCGCCGACGAACGCCGTGCGATTCTCGACGAACCAGTCGTGGGCGTTCATAGGACCCAGTCCTTGATCGGGGCCAGGGCGATCCGAAGCTTGTCGTAGGCCAGCCTGAGACGGGTCTTCACGGTCCCCATCGGGATGCCGAGCTCGCTCGCAATCTCGGAGTGGGTCCGGCCCTGGAAATAGGCCAACTGCACGCAGGCGAGCTGCTCCGCCGGCAGATCGCCGAGGGCGCCATGCACCGCCTCGTGGACGTGCCACCCCGGCGCGCCGGCCTCATCCGGCTCCGCGGGCGGCGCGGCGGCGAGCCCGAGCTCGCGGGTCCGGGCGAGCCGCTCGAGCCGCAGTCGGGTCCGCTTCCGCCGCCGCAGCCGGTCGATGGCCCGGTTCCGGGCGATCCGGAGGAGCCACGGCATCAGGCCCTGGTAGTCGTCGGAGGTCTCGTGGACCCGATTCCACACCACCGCGTACACCTCCATCACGACGTCCTCCGCCTCGTCGCGATCGCTCAGCATGGCCTGGACGACGGCCAGGAGCCACGGGCTGGCGGCGTCGATCAGCTCGCCCAGCGCCCGTTCGTCGCGGGCGATGAGCCGGCGCCGCAGGGTCGGGTCGCGCGCCACTCGGCGCAACGGGGCGCGAGGGCCGGACGTGATCTCAGGGGTCGGCATGCCCTGGGAACGCCCCGGGCCGGGCCGCGGTTTCCTCCGGGGCTCACCGCCGCACGGAGGCCAGACGCTGGGCGGCCTCGCGCAGGACGTCGTCGGTCTTGCAGAAGGCGAAGCGCACGAGCCGGCGGCCGCGGGTCGGCTCGCGGAAGAAGCTAGAGCCCGGGACCGCCGCGACCCCGACTTCTTCCACCATCCACGTGGCGAAGGCCACGTCGTCCAGGTCGCTCAGCGCGGAGAAGTCCGCGAGCACGTAATAGGCTCCCTCCGGCGGGGCACAGCCGAACCCGGCCTGGACCAGCGCCTGGCAGAGGAGGTCCCGCCGGGCCCGATACTCCTCGGCAAGGCCGGAGTAGTAGGATGGGCCAAGGGTCTCCAGCGCCACGGCCACCGCCTCCTGGAGCGGGGCCGGCGCGCCGACCGTGAGGAAATCGTGCACCTTGCGGATCGGGTCGGTGAGCGCCGCCGGGGCGACGATGGTGCCGACGCGCCACCCGGTGATGGCGAAGGTCTTCGAGGCGCCGCTGATGGTCACGGTCCGCTCCCGCATCCCCGGGATCGTGGCGATGGGCACGTGCTCGCCGATGTAGCGGATGTGCTCGTAGATCTCGTCGGTCAGGGCAAGCGTGTCGTAGCGGCGGCAGAGCTCGGCGACCGCCTCGAGCTCGGCTCTGGTGAAGACCCGCCCGGTGGGGTTGTTCGGGGTGTTGAGGATGATGGCGCGGGTCCGCGGGCCGAACGCGCCCGCCAGACGATCGAGGTCGAGCGGCGCGTCCGGGGCGAGCGGGACGAACACCGGCTCCGCCCCGCAGAGGATCGCGTCCGGGCCGTAGTTCTCGTAGAACGGCTCCAGCACGACGACCTCGTCGCCCGGGTCCACCAGCGCCAGCATCGCCGCCGCCATGGCCTCCGTGGCGCCGCAGGTCACGGTGATCTCGGCCTCGGGATCCAGGGCGAGCCCGTACCACTCCTCATACTTCGCCGCCAAGGCCTCCCGCAGCCGACGCGCTCCCCAGGTGATGGCGTACTGATTGATGTCGGCCCGGATGGCGGCAATGGCCGCCTCCTTCAGCTCGGGAGGAGTGGGGAAGTTGGGGAAGCCCTGGGCCAGGTTGATCGCCCCGTGCCGGTTGGCGAGCCGGGTCATCCCCCGGATGACGGACTCGGTGAAGCTCTGGGTCCGGCGGGCGGGCGCGGGAGGCATGGGATCCTCGGGGCGGGAGTCGGCGGTCCGCTGAAGGGATAGCCGTCCTCCCGCGCCGGGCCAAGGCGCTGGACGACCACGGCGCGGAGGCCTACACTTCCCCACCCTCGGATCGCCAGGAAGCCGCCATGACCGCCGACCCGACCCGTCCCGCGCCACCGCCCCCGAGAGTGCTCCATCTCGCCATGTTGGGGAGCGCCCTGGTCCTCCTCGCCGTCGTCGTGATCCTCCGCGCGACCCGGATGCAGGATCTTACCTTGGCCCCGGAAGCGGGTCGCGTGGTGGGGCTGCTCGCATGGGGGGTGACCGCGGTGGGGCTGGTCGCCACGCTCGTGCTGCAGGGACGGGTGGAGCCTCGACGACCGGAGCAGGAGCCCGGGGCCTGGTGGGAGACCCAGATGCCCCGATTGGTCGCCGCCTGGGCCGTCGCGGAGGGCATCGCGGCTGTCGGCGCCGTCGCCCTCCTGGTCTCGGACAACACGCTGGCCGCCGCCGCCGCCGGGGGAACCGGGCTCGCCCTCTTGGCGTCGCTCCCCCCGTCGAAATACGATGCCTGATCGCGACCCGACCGACGAGCGGCGGCGCTCGTCGAGCCGAGGCCCACGCGGGCACCTTCATTGCGAGACATCATGCAACCGCACTCGCTGGCGTTCCTGAGAACGCTCCTCGACGCCCCGGGGCCGTCCGGGTTCGAGTCCGCACCCGCCCGGCTGTGGCGGGCCGAGGCCGAGTCGTTCGCGGACGCGGTGCGGGCGGACGTCGGGGGGAACTCCTACGCGGCGGTAAACCCGGACGGCCGGCCGTCGATCATGCTCGCCGGGCACATCGACGAGATCGGGGTCATGGTCGTCCACATCGACGACGAGGGCTTCGTCTTCTTCGACACCATCGGCGGCTGGGACCATCAGGTCTTCGTCGGCCAGCGGGTGGTGCTGCTCGGACGGGCGGGTCCGGTGGCGGGCCTGATCGGCAAGAAGGCCATACACCTGATCGAGAAGGAGGACCGGGAGAAGGCCGCGAAGGCGTCGGATCTCTGGATCGACCTGGGCGCATCCAGCCGGGCCGAGGCGGAGGCGCTGGTGCGGGTGGGCGACGCGGGCGTGCTCGCGGCGCCCGTGGCGGATTTTCCCAACGGACGGCTGGTGAGCCGGAGCCTGGACAACCGCATCGGGGCCTTCGTGGTGCTGGAGGCGCTCCGGCTCCTGGCCCAGGAACGGCCCTCCGCCGCGGTCACCGCGGTGGCGACGGCGCAGGAGGAGATCGCCTATACCGGGGGTGGGGCGCGTCCCTCCGCGACCGGGCTGGGGGCGCAGGTGGCCCTCGTGGTGGACGTGACCCACGCCACCGACACGCCCGGCTCGGAGAAGAAGAAGCACGGCGACGTGAAGCTCGGGGCCGGGCCGGTGCTGACCCGCGGCTCCGCGGTGAACCCGGTGGTGTTCGACCAGCTGGTCGCCGCGGCGGAGGCGGAGGGCATCCCCTACACCCTGCAGGCCGCGCCCCGGGAGACCGGCACGGACGCCGACGCGATCTTCACGGCTCACCACGGGGTGGCGACGGGCCTGGTGTCCGTCCCCAACCGGTACATGCACAGCCCGAACGAGATGGTAGCGCTCGAGGATCTGGATCGCGCGGCGCGGCTTCTCGCGGCGTTCGCGCGGAGGGTGGGCGACGGGGCCGACTTCGTGCCCCGCTAGGTGCTTTCCTTCAGGTACGCGAGCGCCGCACGCGCGGCCTCGCACACCTCGTCATCGTCATCGGTGAGGAGGCCCTGGAGGGCGCCCACGGCGGCCGCGGCCCCGGACAGCCGAAGCCCCTCCACCGCCGCGAGGCGGCGGGCGTTCGATCGCCGGCCGAAGAGCTTGCGCTTCGGCTCCACGGCCCGAACCAGGACCTGGACGGCCTCGGAGGTGCCGATGCGCCCTAGCGCGTGGTGCAGCTCCCGCAGCACGTCCGGATGCTCCTCGGTGTCCAACTGCACGGCGAGGGTCATCGTGAGCGCCTTGGCCGTGCGCCCCTCCACCCCTTGGGCAACGGCGAGCCGGATGGCAGGCACGGGGTCGTGGAGCGCCTTCCGGAGCGCCTCCACCGTGGCCGTGGTCTCCATCTTGATCAGCGCGCCCACCACCGCCCGGCGCACCCGCTCGTCCGGATGCTCGATCTGATCGACGAGCTTCGGCACCGCCGCCTCCATCCTGAGCTCGCCGCACAGCTCCGCCACGTTGCGAACCACGAACCAATCCTCGTGCCCGAGCTTGTGCACGATCTCCCGGTCGCTCGCGCTCATCTGGGTCAGCAGGTTGAAGTACCCCCGCCGCTCGCCCACCGTGGGAGCCGCCGCGAGCAGGTCCAACAGGACCTCGGTGGCGTCCGGTCCCACCCGCTGCAGGACGGTGAGGGCGTCCGCCTTCATGGCCCCGGAAATCGCGAACTTCGCCATCTGCTCCAACGCGGGACGGGGGAGGAGGCGCCGTAGGGTCAGCGTGTAGCGATGGCGCTGGGCCCCTTCGGTCGTCTCCTCGGCCCGCACCAGCTCCATGACGAGGGTGAGCAGCTCTTCCCAGTCCTTCCGCTGCATCGCCCGGTCCGCCAACGACTCGATCTCCCGCAGGCGGTCCATCGTGTCCGGGCGCGGGGCGACCGGATCCACCTTCGCCAGCGGGGGCGTGAGCGGGGCGGGCGCCACCGAGGGCTCGGGCGGAGGATCCTGCGGGGAGAAGAGGCGCACCTCGCGATAGGGCACGCCGAAGCCCGCCTCGGAGCCGCTCCCCGGCCCCAGCGCGTCCAGGTCGAACGTGCGGGAGTCGCTGGCCGGTGGGAGGGCGCGGGCGCCCCGCACCTCGATGCGCCCGGTCACCGTGGCGGGCAGCCGGCGCAGGAACGCCTCGACGGTCTCCGCCGCCTGCTCCTCGGCCAGCGCGCGCAGCAGGGTGAGGAGGTCGCCCGCCGGGAGGTTCGGCGGGAGCCGCAGCTCGCCGATGCCGTGCCGCAGCATCGCCTCCTTGAACTCCCGGGCGCCCGGCGTGCCATAGGGCAGGGCGCTCCCGTTGATGGTGAGCCCGGCTTCCTCGGCGCTCAGGAGCGCGCCGTCCCCCGCGAGGCTGGCAAAGGCGTCGCGAAACGCGGCCTTCTGGTCCTCTCGACTCTCCGGTTGGTTCCGGAGCAGCTCGAGGACGCGGGACAGCGTCGCGGCAATCGAAGATGGGGCAGTCATGGATATAGTAGTGGACCGCCAGCCGGCGGTCGTGCCGTCAAGATAAAGATGCCCCAAGGGCGCGGCAACGTTCAGCCACCGCGGCCGCTACGGCGGCCGCGCGGGGCGGATGCGCCGGCAGCGCCAGGCGGCGGGCGACCGCGGCAGGCGCCGGCAGGGGCAACCCTAAGGCAGGATCCCCCAAGAGGTCCCACAGGGGCCCGTCTCGGACGCAGCGTCCCCGCTCCAGGACGAGACCGCGGTCGAGCGCCTCCGCGGCAAACCCCGGATCGTGAGTGATGGCCAGCACGGCCGCGCCGCGTGCCCGACGCGCCTGGACCACCCGGAGCACCGCCGCCCTGGCCGATCGGTCCAACCCGGCTGTGGGCTCGTCCAGGATCAGCAGGGCCGGGTCGGCGACCAGGGCGGTGGCCAGGGCCACGAGCCGGCGCCGGGGCGCCGGGAGATCGTAGGGATGGCGCTCGCCCTCCGCCGCGAGACCGATCTCGTCCAGCACCGACGCGACGGCCGAGGCGATCCGCGCCGCGGGCCACCCGAGCCGGCGCGGCCCGAACCCGACCTCCGCCCGAACGGACCGCTCGAACAGCTGCGCCTCGGGATGCTGGAACAGATACCCAGCCACCGCGGCCAGGTCCTCCGGACTCCGCCCTCGGGTGTCGAGTCCGCCCGTCTCCACCCGCCCGCTCCCGGGCCGCAGCAGCGCCATGGCCAGCCGGGAGAGGGTGGTCTTGCCTGCCCCATTGGGCCCGAAGAGGGCCAGCCCCTCCCCCGCCGAGAGGGCGAAGGACACGTCGTGGAGAGCCGGGTGCGCCCCGTAGGCAAACGAGACCGACTCGAACCGGAGCGCCGTCATACGCTCCACCGCCGCACCGCCTCGTCCACGGTGATGGGGTAGGGGAAAGCCAGGCGCGGGTCGGCGTGGAGTCGCCCGGCCATTCGGGCCAGCTCGGCCACCGCCGTGGAGCCCGCGCCGCAGCTCCAGATCTGCTCGCCGGCGAGCAGAGGCCCGGGCTCGCCCGAGAGCGCGATCACGCCGTCGCGGACCACGTGGAGCCGGTCGGCCACGGGGGCGAGTCCGTCGGCATCCTCGCTCGCCACCACCACGGCGGCCCCCTCCCGGGCCACCTCCGCGAGGAGCTGGTACAGCGCGCCCCGGCCCTGCGCATCCAGCGCGCTCGCCGGCTCGTCGAGCAGCCAGAGCCGCGGCGCGACGGCGAGCATCGCCGCCAGCACCACCCGCTGCTGCTCGCCGCCGGAGAGCGTCCCGGGATCACGAGCGGCCAGGTGCGCCACGCCCAATCGCTCGAGCGACCGGTCGACCGCCGAGCGGATCCGGTCACGGGCCCAGCCTAGGTTGGCGGGGGCGAACGCGACCTCCTCCCGAACCGTGGTGGCCACGCCGGAGAGCTGCACCGCCGGCGTGGCCGTCACGAAGGCGACCTGGCCGGCGAGGACCGCCGCGGCCTCCGTCGAGCCGGGGTCGACGCCGAGCACTTCGACCGTCCCCGATCGCTCACCCCCCGTCACCCGCGGGGCGAGGCCTGCGGCGACGAGAAGCGTGGTGGTGCAGCCTGATCCCAGCGCGCCGGTGAGCCAGGTGACATGGCCCGGCTCGAGCGGAAGCGAGACCCCGGCCAGGGCCTCGGCCGCCTCCCCGGGATATCGAAACCGGACGTCCTCCAGACGGCCCAGACTCACCGCCAGAGCCGCCAGGTCAGGGCCAAGACCACGGCCGTCGCGGCGGCGGCCCACCAGGCCCGATCCCGCCGGCGAACGGGCGGAGGGTCCAGCGGCGTCCGGCGGGTGCCCGCATGCACGGCCCGGGTCTCCAGGGCGATCACCCGGTCCTCGACGTCCACCAGCGCGCCGAGCATGAGGGGGAGGGCCAGCGGGACAACCGCGCGGGCCCGGGCCACCATTCCGCCTCCGAGCCGCAGACCCCGGCTCCGCTGTCCCTCGACGATCGCCGCGGCCCGGTCACGAAAGCGCGGCAGCGCTTGGAGGGTTGCGACGAACAGGTAGGCCCCGTGAAACCGCCATCCGCGCTCGGCCACCGCGTCGAGGAAGCGCGAGGGCGCGAACGTCTCCAGGACGCCCATCGAGGCCGAGACGATCGCCCCGAGGCGCCCGGCCTGGGCCAACGCGACATCCACGCCGTCGGCCGAGAGGCTGAGGGGACCGAGCGCCAGCCGCGGGCCTTCGCCGAGCACCGCGTGGAGCAGGAAGAGGAAGAGCCACAGGGGGAGGCAGACCACCGCGCCGCGCAGCACCGCGCGCGCACGGCCGGCCGCCGTCAGCGCCGCACCGGTCGCCGCGTAGAGCGCCAGGGGACCCTCCGGCCCCGGAAGCAGCATCGCCAGCAGGGCGACGCCCAACAGAAGCACGAACGGGGTGAACGGATGTTGCAGGGGCGCTCGGCCAGGGGGAAGGCTCACCGGGCGACGGCGCGGTGGGCGGCTGGGAACCTGCTGAGCATTCGATGGGGGAGGGACCGGAGCAGCACCCCGACGATCGCGAACGCGACCGCCTTGTCCACGAGGTCGAGTGCCACGCTGGCCGCCGACACCGCGGCCGCCAAGGAGAATCCGAGCTGGCGGAGGAGGGTCACCACGGCGGTGACGCCGGTGGCGGTGACGCCCTCGAAGACCTGGTAGGAGATCGCGGCCGACGCGAGGCCCCCGACCAGCCCGGTCGCGAGGCCCCAGGCCACGGAGCGCGGCAGGGTGGCGAACCCGCCTCGACCCGCCGCCCAGGCCGCCATCGCGGCGATGATCAGCTGGATGGCGGCGAACGGGAGCCACTGGTACCCGTAGAGCAGCCCGAACAGAAGCTGGCCCAGGACCCCGGCCAGCATCCCGACCCAGATTCCGGCCAGGGCGGACACCAGGATGGTGCCGATCGCGTCGAGGTACAGTGGGAGGCCCAGCACCGCGACGATTCCCCCAATGACCAGATTGACTGCGACGGCCGAGGGGAGGAGCGCGAGGAGTCTGGTGGGCAAGGGCAACCGGGTAGGACGCTAGGTAATCAGGCCGCGGACCGATTAGAATTTGGGATACGCCGGGAGCGCCGGCAACCCCGGCGCGAACATCGAACGAGAGGTTAAGCCACGTGAAGAGAGCGACTTGGATCGTGCTCGCAGGACTCGCCCCACTGGCGCTCGGCGCCCCGCGGGCAGAGGGTCAGGCCTTGAGTCCCAGGGCGACGAGCATGTTGGAGGACATCCGCTTCCTCGCCGACGACCGCCTGGGAGGCCGGATGACCGGGACGCCCGGGGGCGACTCCGCCGCGGCCTACATCGCGCGCCGGTTCGGTCAGGTGGGCCTGCAGGCTTCCGCCCGGGGGTGGTTCCAGCCCTTCCAGGTAGCGAAGGATGCCCCGGCCGCCCAGCGCGCGCTGGCCGCCGGCGCGACCGCCGCCAACGTCATCGGCATCCTGCCGGGCGCCGATCCCGCGCGGCGGAACGAGACCATCGTCGTGGGGGCGCACTTCGACCACCTCGGCATGGGCGGGTTCGGCGCCCTCGATCCGGATAGCACGGGGCGCGTCCACAACGGCGCCGACGACAACGCCTCGGGCACGGCCGCCCTGATCGACATCGCCGCGCGGCTCGCCGCGGCCCCGCCGGCCCGCACCGTGGTCTTCATCGCGTTCAGCGGCGAAGAGCTCGGGCTGCTGGGCTCGGCGCACTACGTGAAGGCCCCGCTCTACCCGCTGCCGAACACCGTGGCGATGGTGAACCTCGACATGGTGGGCCGCCTTCGCAACGACCGCCTCATCGTGTACGGGACCGGCACGGCCCGGGAGTTCCCCGCCCTGCTCGACTCCCTAAACTGGTACGGCGGGTTCGACCTGCGCCAGCAGCCCGAAGGCTACGGCCCGAGCGACCAGACCTCGTTCTACGCGGCCAAGATCCCGGTCCTGCACCTCTTCACCGACCTCCACGAGGATTACCACCGGGCCACGGACGATTGGGACAAGATCAACGTGGTCGGGCTGGAGCGGGTGAGCCGGTTCACGGCGGCAATCGTGAACGCCCTGGCCAACCGCCCCGGCTCGCTGACGTACGTGGAGTTCGCTCCGCCGCCGCCGGTGGCGCCCGCCCCGGCGGGGAGCGGCGCCTCGCTCGGCACGGTGCCGGACATGGCCGCGGGGGACGTCGGCGGCGTCCGGCTCACCGGGGTGCGCAAGGACGGGCCGGCCGAGCGCGCCGGCCTCCGGGAGGGGGACGTGATCACCCGGATCGGCGAGTTCCCCATCCCCGACCTGGCGGCCATGGCGGTCGCGCTGCAATCGTCGGAGGCGGGCCAGGAGGTGGACATCGTGGTGCTCCGGGACGGGGCCGAGCTGATCCTCAAGGCGACCCTGGGCCCGCCCCGCGGACGCTAGTGGCCGTTCTCGACGCATCCAAGATCGTGGCGGCCCTGCGCGGCGCGTTCGCGCGCGAGGCGGGACGCGAGGGCCTGCTGCGGCTCGCCGCCGAGCGGATTCAGGCGGCCGGCTCGCCGTACACGTCGGTGTATCTCTACATGCTCCAGGGCGACGAGCTGGTGCTGGAGGCGCATGCCGGGCGGGATACGGATCACGTCAGGATCCCGGTGGGGCGCGGCGTGTGCGGAACCGCCGTGGCGACCGGCCGGGACCAGAACGTGCCTGACGTGGCGGCGGTGGGTAACTATCTCGCGTGCAACGCCGAAACGCGGTCCGAGCTCGTCGTGTTGATCCGCCGCGGCGAGACCGTTCTGGGCCAGATCGACGTAGACAGCGACGTCCTGAACCCGTTCACCGAGGAGGAGGAAGCGGCCGTTCGCCAAGTGGCCGACGCGCTGGCGGTCCTCCTGTGAGGCCTCGGCGCGGCCGGGTCGGCGCCCTTCCCGCCTGATGCGGGCGTGGTCGTCGGCTCGGTTCGGGGTTCCCCTGCCGGCGGGCCATCGGTTCCCGATCGCGAAGTACGGCCTGATCCGGGACGGTATGGTCGCCCGCGGCCTCCTCGCGGCGCACGCGATCGCGGAGCCGGGACCGGCGGATCCCGCCGAGCTCGCCCTGGCCCACACCGGGGCCTACATCTCGACGGTCCTGAGCGGGGCGATGTCCGAGGCGGCGCAGCGCCGACTCGGCTTCCCCTGGGGTCCGGAGTTGCGGGAGCGCTCGCTGCGCACCGTCGGGGGGACGATCGAGGCGTGCCGCGACGCCCTCGGAACGGGATCCGGAGTGAACCTGGCCGGCGGCACCCACCCCGCGTTCGGTGACCACGGCGAAGGCTTCTGCGTATTCAACGACGTCGCCGTCGCCGTGCGCACGCTGCAGCGTGACAACCTCCTCGGGCGGGCGGCGGTCGTGGACCTCGACGTGCACCAGGGCAACGGAACGGCCGCGCTCTTTGCCGGCGACCCGCGGGTGTACACCTTCTCGATGCACGGCGCCAAGAACTACCCCTTCCGCAAGGAGCGGAGCCGGCTCGATGTCGAGCTCGACGACGGCGCCGACGACGCCACCTACCTCCGCCTCCTGGACCGCCATCTCGAGCCGGTGCTGGACGAGGCTCGGCCCGACCTCGTGGTCTACCTCGCCGGCGCGGATCCCTTCGCCGGCGATCGCTTCGGCCGCCTCGCCCTGTCGATCGACGGCCTCCGGCGGCGTGACCGGGCGGTCTTCGCCGCCTGCCGAGCACGCGGCATCCCGGTGGCGGTCACCCTGGCCGGTGGCTACGCCTCGGACCTGGCGGACGTGGTGACCATTCACGCCAACACGGTGGTGGAGCTCCGAGCCAGCCATGCCTGAAACGGTTCGCGACGTCCGCGGCATACGGCTGTTCGAGCGGCGCACCGGGACCGGCCCGCCCGTGGTCGTGCTCCACGGAGGTCCCGGCGCACACCACGACTACCTCCTCCCCGGGGTCGACGCGCTGGCGACCGGGCGCACCCTGATCTACTACGACCAGCGCGGCGGCGGGCGCTCGCCGGTGAGCCGCGAGGCGGACCTCGGCTGGCGGGAGCACGTGGCCGACCTCGAGGCCCTGCGCGAGATCTGGGCCCTCGAGCGGATGACCCTGCTGGGCTACTCCTGGGGCGGCCTGCTGGCGCTGCTCTACGCCGTCGAGCATCCGCCCAGGGTCGAGCGGCTCGCGCTGGTCTCCCCGGCACCGGCCTGGGCCGAGGCGCGCGCGGAGTTCCAGCGACGGCTCCAGGAGCGCACCATGGCCCCCGAGCTGCAAGAGGAGCGGCGTCGCCTGCGGGAGAGCGGCCTGCGGGAGCGTGACCCGGAGGCCCACCAGCGCCGGCTCTTCGAGCTGTCCGTCGCGGGGTACTTCCACGATCCCGAACGCGCCAAGAACCTCACCCCGTTTCGAGTGACGGGGCGGACCCAGGACGCGGTTTGGGAGAGCCTCGGGGACTACGACCTGCGCGACGCCGCCGGCCGCCTCACGCTCCCCGCCGTCGTGCTCCACGGCGCGGACGATCCGATCCCGACCGAGACGGCCGAGGTCCTGGCCCGCAAGTTGGGGGCCTCCTTCCACCTGCTTCCCGCCTGTGGGCACGTGCCCTATGTCGAGGCGCTCGACGCGTTCGTCCGGCTCCTGGACGGGTTCCTTCCGCGCTCGTGACCGGCGACGTGACCGACCGCCCCACGCCCTTCGAGCTCGTCTTCGTGGAAGCCGCCGAGCGGGCCTTCCCCGCCATCCAACGGGCTCTGGCCCAGGAGGAGCGGAGCGGGCGCGACCGCGATGCGTTCTTGCTGACCCGGGAGGCCTCCGGCCTGATCCGCGAGCTCCGTCCCGAGGAGGGCGCGGGCGAGACCATCGATCAGCTGGTCGCGCTGGTGCACCACGCCTACCTCTACTGGGAAGCAGGCCGCCGGGTGATCCGTCTGACCCCCGAAGGGGCCCGCGATCTCTTTCAGACCTCTCCGGGCGAGCACGCCGGACCCCGCTCGTCGCGCTACGTCCAGTTCCCACCTCGCCTGGTCTGGGCCGAGGTGCTGCCGGGAGGACCGCATGAGCCGCTCGACGGTCTCTTCGCCCATCGGGCGGCGGACGGAACGGTGGCCACGCTCGCCGTGTTCGGGCTCCGGCCCGACCGGGAGGGGTTCAGCGTGGTGGATGCAAGGGGCCCATCGGACGGGACCGCGAAGCGTCCGGACGGCAGCCCGGCCTTCGCTCCGGCCCTGCCGGGGGGCTCGGAGGCGGGCCTCCACTCGCTCACGAGCCCGGAAGAGCTGCTCGCCCTCGCGGCGCGGGCGCTGGATGTCGAGGTGGACGCGTGAGCGCGCTCACGGACAAGAAGGCGGTGGCCCGCGTGCTCGAGCAGATCGCCTCGTTCATGGAGCTGAAGGGGGAGAACGCCTTTCGGGTCCGCGCCTTCCGCACCGCGGCCCGGGCGGTGGCCGGGCTCCCGGAGGAGCTGGTCGAGGCGCTGGGGAACGGCACCCTGGCCCAGGCCAAGGGAGTCGGGCCGGCCACGCTGCAGATCGTCACGGAGCTGGTCCGGACCGGCCGATGCTCGGTCCTGGAGGATCTCCGGGAGCAGGTGCCGCCGGGGCTGGTGGAGATGCTCGCGATCGCCGGGCTCGGCGTCACCAAGATCCGACAGATCCACGAGGCGCTGGCGATCGACAACCTGACCGAGCTCGAGGCCGCGGCGCTCGATGGGCGCCTGGCCGCCCTGCCCCGCTTCGGCCACAAGACGGCCGAGAACATCCTGAAGGGCATTGCGTACCTGCGTCAGGCGAGCGAGTTCAAGCTGTCCCACCATGCGGCGGAGGAGGCGGGCACGCTGGTGGCGGCCTTGGAGCGCCTCCCGGGCGTGGTGCAGGCCGTGGTGGCGGGGGAGGTGCGGCGGCGCGCCGAAGTGGTCCGAGAGCTGGTCGTCGTCCTCGTGGCGGAGGTGCCGCCGGCGGATCTGTTCCGCCGGCTGAGCCAGCTCCCCGGCATCCACGAGTTCGCCGGGCAGGACGAGCGCAGGGTCACCCTGAGCTTCGCCGGCGGCTCCAGCGCCCAGGTCGTCGTGACGACGCCGGTGAACGCGGGCGCGGTCCTGGTGCAGGCGACCGGGAGCGATGCCCACCTCGAGGCACTCGCCGCGCGGGCGGCGGCACGCGGCCACGCCCTGCACGGCGCGGCCCTGTGGCGCGGGAGCGAGTTCGTGCCCACGGCCGATGAGGCCGCCCTCTACGCCGCCCTCGGCCTGCCCCCGATCCCGCCCGAGCTCCGCGAAGGACGGGGCGAGATCGAAGCGGCCGACCAGGACGCCCTTCCGGCGCTGATCGCGCAGAGCGACCTGCGGGGCCTGCTCCACTGCCACACCACCTACTCGGACGGCTCGTGCTCGGTGGAGCAGCTGGCGCGCGCGGCGCAGGACGCGGGCTACGACTACGTCGGGATCACCGACCACAGCCGTTCCGCAGCCTACGCCGGAGGGCTTCGCGCCGAGGACCTCGCGCGCCAGGGGGACGAGATCGACGCGGCCAACGAAGCCCTCGCGCCCTTCCGCATCCTCAAGGGGGTCGAGGCGGACATCCTGGCCGACGGGACGCTGGACTACGATGTGGCCACCCTGGCCCGGCTCGACTTCGTGATCGGCTCGATCCATGCCCGCTTCAACATGAGCCGCAAGCAGATGACGGAGCGGATGCTGGCAGCGCTCGACCAGCCCCATCTCACGATCGTCGGACACCCGACTGGCCGTCTGCTCCTGTCGCGGGACCCCTACCCGATCGACCTGGATGCCGTCTTGGCGAGAGCCGCCGAGCGCGGCGTCGCGCTGGAGATCAATGCCGACCCACACCGCCTGGACCTCGACTGGCGCGCCGTGCGCACGGCCCGAGCCACCGGGGTTGCGATCTCGATCGGGGCGGACGCACACAGCATCGCCGGCCTCGACCACGTGGCCTACGGGGTCGCCATGGCCAGGAAGGCGTGGCTCGGCCCCGCCGACGTGCTGAACGCCCGGTCGGCCGACGACTTCCTCGCCTTCGCCCGGCGGAGACGCCCCTGAGCACGCGCACGCCGTCGGCCAAGCCGCGCAGCGGAAAGGAGGCGCCCGCCGCCCGCGCCGCGCGAACCCGCGGCCTCCTGCGGCGGCTGAAGCGCGCCTATCCCGAGGCGCACTGCGCCCTGGATCACGCGAGCGCCTACCAGCTCCTCGTCGCCACCATCCTCTCGGCTCAGTGCACCGACGCCCGGGTGAATCAGGTGACGCCCGAGCTCTTCGCCCGATACCCGACTCCGGCGGCCCTGGCGTCCGCCCGACAGGCCGACCTGGAGAACGTCATCCGCTCGACCGGCTTCTTCCGGAACAAGGCCCGCAACCTGATCGCGATGGCGCAGGCCCTGGTGGCGGACCACGGCGGCGACGTGCCCCGCACCATGGAGGCGCTCCGCGTGCTGCCCGGCGTGGGCCGCAAGACGGCGAACGTGGTGCTGGGAAACGCCTTCGGCCTCAATGTGGGGATCACCGTGGACACCCACGTCGGGCGATTGAGCCGGCTCCTCGGCCTGACCCGCGAGTCCGATCCGATCAAGGTGGAGCGGGACCTCATGGAGCTGGTCCCCCGGCGCGACTGGACCCTCGTCTCGCATCTCTTGATCTGGCATGGACGGGCGGTCTGCGTGGCGCGACGACCGCGCTGCGGCGAGTGCGTGCTGGCGGTCCGATGCCCGTCGGCCCGGGTCTGAGCGCGCGCCCGCGTTAGATTGCCGGCATGGCATCCAACCGCCTGTCCGATGCCGCCTCCGCCTACCTCCGGTCCGCGGCCCACCAGCCTATCCATTGGTTCTCCTGGAGCGCCGACGCCCTGGCGGCCGCCCGCGAGCAGGACAAGCCGATCCTGCTCGACATCGGCGCGGCCTGGTGTCACTGGTGCCACGTCATGGACCGCGAGTCCTACGAGGATCCCGCCCTCGCCGAGCTGCTGAATCGCGACTTCGTCTGCATCAAGGTGGACCGCGACGAGCGGCCCGACGTGGACGCCCGCTACCAGCGCGCGGTGCAGGCCCTGACCGGCCAAGGCGGATGGCCCCTCACCGCGTTCCTGACCCCCGACGGGGAGGTCTTCGCCGGCGGCACCTACTTCCCGCCGGACGGGAAGTACGGGCGGCCTGGCTTCCGGACGGTGCTGGAGCAGATCCGCCGGGTGTTCGCCGACCGGCGCGACCACGTGCACGCCCAGGCGGCGGCGGTGCACCGGGTGCTCGCGGAGGCGCTGGACGAATCCGCGCCGGGGCCCGTCGGCCCGGAGCCGCTGGCCGCCGGGGTCGATGCCATGGCCAAGGCGTTTGACGGTCGCCACGGCGGGTTCGGCTCGCGGCCCAAGTTCCCCCACCCGGAGGCCGTGCTCTTCCTGCTCGCCCGGTGGCGCGACGAGCCGTCCGATCGGGTGCGCACGATGATCACGCGCACGCTCGACGGCATGGCGCAGGGGGGCATCCACGACCAGCTCGGGGGAGGGTTCCATCGCTACAGCGTGGACGAGCGGTGGGTCGTCCCGCATTTCGAGAAGATGTCCTACGACAACGCCGGTCTGCTGCTGGCCTACCTCGAGGGGGCGAGCGCGTTGGGCGAGCCGGCCTATGCCGAAGTGGCCCGGGGCATCGTGCGCTGGGTTCGGGAGGTGCTGTCGGACCCCGATGGCGGCTACGCCGCGAGCCAGGATGCGGACGTGGGCCTGGACGACGACGGGGACTACTTCACGTGGACCCGGGAGGAGGCGGCCGCCGTCTTGACCGAGGCGGAGCTCGAGGTGGCGGCGGCCCGGTACGACATCGGGACCGCCGGCGAGATGGATCACCATCCCGGCAAGAACGTGCTCTTCGTGGCCGAGGACGTGCCGCGGTTGGCCGATCGCCTGGGAGAACCGGTCGAGACCGTGGCCGCGCGGCTCCGGAGCGCGGAGGAGAAGCTCCGCCGCGCGCGGACGCACCGTCCCACCCCGTTCGTGGATCGGAGCCGGTACGCCGCGTGGAACGCCATGCTGGTCGGGGCGTTGCTTCGGGCCGGCGCGATCCTCCAGGACGACTGGGCGCGGGACCACGCGCTCGCCAGCCTGTCCCGCATCCGGGCCGAGGCCCCCGCCCCGGATCGTGTGGCCCACACCGCCGGAGGCGAGGCCGACCTGTTGGACGACCAGGTCCAGGCGGCCTCGGCGGCCCTCGACGCCTACGAGGCGACCGGGGACGCCGACTGGCTCGCCTGGGCCGAGCGGCTGATGGATCGGGTGTGGCGGGACTTCAGCGATCCCGATGGCGGTGGGCTGTTCGACGTGGCGCGGGGACGACCCGGGGAAGGCCTGCTTCCGCTTCGGGCCAAGCCGATTCAGGACGCGCCGACCCCCTCGGGCAACGGCGTCGCCGCGCAGGTGTGGGCCCGCCTCCATCTGCTGACCGGCAACCCCGTCCAGGCCGAGCGTCGGGACGCGGTGCTGGCTACGTTCGCAGGGGCGGCTCCGGGTCTCGGGCTCCACGGGGCGGCCCTGCTCCGTGCCATGGACTGGGCCGTCAACCCCGGGCACCACTTGGTGATCGTCGCCGCCCCGGACGACCCGGTCGGCGAGCGGCTACACGGGCGAGCCCTCACGACCTTTCTCCCCCGCCGCGTGGTCCAGCGCCTCCACCCGACCGGGCTCTCGGACGCCCGGCTCCCGCCGCACCTCGGCGCGATGGTCGGGGGGCAGGCCCCCCGCGCCTATGCCTGTCGCGGGACGACGTGCCGGCCGCCGGCCGGCTCCGAGGAGGCCTGGGTCGAGA
>JBFIUJ010000005.1:0-21125 GCA_041607595.1 Gemmatimonadales bacterium
AGGTCGGTGTAGGTCGCCATCGCGCCGATGGAGAGGGTCTCGCCCTCCAGCCGGATCCGCCGGAGCTGGCGCAGTCCCCAGAGGTTGATGAACCGGGTGTCCTCCAGGGTGCCGAAGTTGAGCGCGACGTAGAGGTCGGTGCCGCCGGCGAGCGGGGTGAGCGGCCCTTGCTCCTGTAGCATGCGGAGCGCCGAGCGCAGCGTGCGCGGCTGGAGCAGCGTCAGGGTGGAGACGGCGGTCTTCATGTGGCCCGCTTCACCGCGCGGTAGATCGCCTCGTAGCCGGTGCAGCGACACAGGTTCCCCGCCAGGCCGGTCCGGATCTTGGCCAGCGAGGGCTTGGGGCCGAGGGCGACGGCGGCCATCACCATGCCGGGGGTGCAGATGCCGCACTGCGCGCCGACCTCGTCCATGAAGGCCTGGGGCAGGGGATGGTCCTCGCCCAGCCCCTCGATGGTCACAATCTCGGTCCCCTCCGCCTGCGCCACCGGGATCAGGCAGGCGCAGACCGGGTTCCCGTCGATCAGCACGGTGCAGGCCCCGCACTCGCCCTCGCCGCAGCCCTCCTTGGTGCCGGTGAGGCCGAGGTCCAGCCGCAGCACGTCGAGCAGCCGGGCCATCGGGTGGGCCTCGCTCTCGACCTCCTTGCCGTTCACCCGGAAGCGCACGCCGCCTCCATGACCGCCTCGGGCACGGCCGGGATCTCCCGCAGGTCCAGCCCCAGCTGCCGGATCGCGTTGACGATGGCGGGGGCGGGGCCGTCGATCGGCAGCTCGCCCAGTCCCTTGGCGCCGTAGGGGCCGCCGCCGTAGGGGTTTTCCAGCAGGTGGACGTCCATCGGCGGAGTGTCGAGGGTGGTGGGGATGAGGTAGTTGGTGAGCTCGGGGTTGGCCATGGCGCCGTCGCGCATCACCACCTGCTCCAGCAGCGCCAGGCCCACGCCCTGCGCGGTGCCCCCTTCCACCTGCCCCTTGGCGAGCGCCGGGTGGATCGCCTTGCCGATCTCGTTCACCACGGTGAGCCGGAGCGGCCGCACGGTCCAGGTGTCCGGGTCCATCTCCACCTCGGCCACGTCGCAGCCCCAGGCGTAGGTGGCGTAGGCGTCCCCCCGGTAGCGCTCCTCGTCCCAGGTGATCCAGTCGGGCTGCTCGTACTGCTTGGTGACCGAGAGCGGGCCGTGCGTCCGGTAGTACTCCTCCGGCGTCATCCTGCCCAGCGTCGCGCGCATGTCCTCCGCGGCCCGCTGCAGGATCCGGCCCACCACCATGCAGGTGCGGCTGGCGACGGTGGGCCCGCTGTCCGGCACGATCCCGGTGTCCGGCATCGGGACCTCGACCCGCTCGTAGGGGATGCCGAGGGCGTCCGCCACGATCTGGGCGTGCATCGTGCGGGTGCCCTGACCGATCTCGGTGCTGGAGGTGAGGATCTTCGCCCCGGTGGGGGTCAGCTCGAGCGTCACCCGCGAGCCCAGCTTCAGCTCACCGCTGCCGGTGAAGCCCGAGCCGTGCCAGTAGAGCGCGAGCCCGATGCCCCGTCCGGTGCCGGCGAAGGCCTTCCGCTTCCGCCGGTAGCCGGACCGCTTCACCGCCTCCTTCAGCACCGCCTTCGCGCTGCAGTCCTCGCCCAGCTTCTGCCCGGTGGCGGTGGTGTCCCCCGGGCGGAGCACGTTCTTCTCCCGGAGCTTGACCGAGTCGAGCCCCAGCGTCTCGGCGATCCGCTCCATGTGCACCTCGACCGCGAACTGGGTCTGCGGCGCGCCGAAGCCGCGGAAGGCGCCGTTGGGCGGCGTGTTGGTGTACATCGCCCGCGCGTCGATCCGCACGTTGGGGCAGCGGTAGGGCCCCGCCGCGTGGATGGCGCCCCGCGAGAGCACCACCGGCGAGAGGGTGACGTAGGCCCCCGCGTCGAAGATGACCGCCACGTCCATCGCCAGGAGCTTCCCGTCCGCCGAGAGGCCGGTCCGGTGGCGGACGATCGAGGGATGGCGCTTGGTCGTGGCGATCATGTCCTCGATCCGGTCGTACACCATCTTGACCGGGCGCCCGGCCTTGAGCGCCAGGAGCGCCGCGTGCCCGGCGATCATCGAGGGGTACTCCTCCTTGCCGCCGAACCCGCCACCGGTCTCGGTCTGGATAACCCGCACGTGCGACACGGCGGACCCCAGGAGCTCCGTGAGCGCCCGGTGCACGTAATAGGGGCACTGGATCGAGCCGTACACCGCGATCCCGCCCTCCTCCGGCACCGCGACCACGCCCTGGGGCTCGATGTAGACGTGCTCCTGGTGGCCGGTCCGGTAGGTGCCCTCGACGACGTGCGCCGCCTTCGCGAAGCCGGCCTCGAGGTCTCCCTTCTCGATCAAGATGTCCTTGAAGCTGGTGGGCGACTGCTCGGGATCGAAGACGGGCTCGGCCGGCGCTTCCTCGAGCTTGACTCGCGCGGCGTGGAGCGCCTCCCGGCTCTCGTGCGCCAGGAGCAGGACCGGCTCCGCCGAGTGGCGGAAGACCTCCTCGACCAGGCAGGGCTGGTCGTCCTGGAGCAGGGCGACCACGTTCCTGCCCGGGATGTCGCGATGGTCCACGACGGTGAAGCCGGCCGGGTCGAAGTCGAGCCGGTGCCCGGCGATCCGGCCGCCGGGAGCGGTAGTCCGCACGGTCCGGCCGAAGAGCATGCCGGGCCAGGTCAGGTCGTCGGTGTAGCGGGCCTGCCCGGTCGCCTTGCCGATCCCGTCCTTGCGGGAGACGCTGCGGCCCACGGCGTTGGTCACGATGGAGACTCCGAGCTGGAGCGAAGGCTGGGCCAAGATGCCCGCGACCCGGAGGGGTCGCAAGGTGGCCGGGCCGCGCGGCTGTCGAACGGGAGAGGGAGACGGGTCCCGGCGCGCCTCACGCCGGAGCCCAGCCCACCCGGGCCAGCCGGTCGCGCGCGGCGCGCAGCAGGTCGCCGTTTCGCGACGCGACCATGCCGCCGGGCAGGGTCAGCACGTCCTCGAAGCCGATGCGGGTCTGGTAGCGGCGCTCGCCCGCCAGGTCCAGGAGCGGCCACGCGGTGTCGTCCGCGCCGTGCAGCATCCGGGGGCACGTCGTCCCCGCCGAATCGAGCACGGCCTCCGCCGCGGCGACGCTGGCGAGGGCGCCGGGCACGTCGGCCTCGCGCGGCTCCAGCATGATCCGGAGGCACCGGTCGGCCAGGCCGCTCCGGACCAGGACCTCCGCCGCGAGGGCGTTGGCGACGCCCGCCTCGACCCCCATTCCCCGGTCGAGCAGATGGCGCGCCAGGTCGGTCGCCCCCTCCTCGTCGAAATTCACCGACGCGAAGTCCGGCAGCACGCTCCACCGGCGGACCGCCGCCAGCCGCTCGACGTGGTCCCGGATGATCCAGGCGCCGGTGCTCACCCCGAACGGGAGCGCGCCGTCCAAGCGGCGGATGGCACGCACGGCCGGATCCACGTCTTCGGCGGCCAGGCTCTCGCGCCCGTCGGGTCCCCGGACGTGGAAGTGCACCGCGTGGGCCCCCGTCTCGCCCGCCTCCAGGGCCGCGGCGGCGAGCTCGGCCGGCGTGATGGGGATGTCCGGGTGGTCGGCGCGGGAGCGCCGGCCGTTGAGCGCGGCCTCGAGCAGCATCGGTCCTCCGGCGATGGTGTGCACCGCGGTGTGATCGTGATACGGCGCCCGGCCGAGGCGCTAGGGACGCGGCGTGTCCGCCTCGATCTCGCCCCGCACCCGCTCGTAGTCCTCGGGCAGGTCCACGTCGGCGAGCGCCGCGGCGGGCCACGAGACGACCGCCGCCTCCGCCCCGTGCCTCTTGACCACCTCGCGCCCGCAGCCCGGTCCCTGGAGCGCCCGGAGCTCCGGGAAGAGCGACCGGTCGTAGAGCATGGGCGGCGCCTTGACCCCGTCGTAGTCCGAGATCACGAGCGGCGCCGAGCCGCCCCGGTAGTGGTCCACCAGCCGGGCGAGCATGTCACGGGTGACGAACGGCATGTCGCCGAGCATCACGACCACCGCGTCGGTCGCGTCGCCCTCCGTCAGTGCGGCCATGCCGGCCCGCACCGAGAGATGGATTCCCTCCGCGTAGTCCGGGTTCACCGCGATCCGGCAGCGGAGTCCCTCCAGCTCGCCGCGCATCCGCTCCACCTCGTGGCCCAGCACCACGATCAGCGGATGGAGGCCCGCCTCCGTGGCCCGGCGCGCGGCTCGGCGCAGCAGCGACTCGCCGCCGATCGGGAGCAGCAGCTTGTCCTTTCCCATCCGGCTCGCCGTGCCGGCCGCGAGCAGGATTCCGGCCACGGCGCCTCGCTCAGCCGGCATGGATTGCCCCCGTCCGCTCCCGGAGATGCCGGCCGTCGCGGCCCGCGCGGACCGCGAGCAGCTCGGCCACCACGCTGAGCGCGATCTGCTCCGCGCCGTCCGCCGCGAGGTCGAGCCCCACCGGGGCGAACACGCGCGGATCGTCGGCCGCGCCCGCCCGGCGGAGGATCTCGTCGGTCCGAGAGCGCGGGCCCAGCACGCCGATGTACGCCACCGCCGAATCGAGCAGCCGCGCGATCCAGTCCCGGTCGATCGTGAGCGAGTGGGTCATCACCACGGCGTGGGTGCGCGGCCCGATCGGGAGCCGACCCAGGCCCTCCTCCGGCCGGGCCGTCACCAGGCGGATCTCTGATGAGAAGCGATCCGGCGTCAGCAGGGCCGGGCGATGGTCGGCCACGGTCACCCGGAACCCGGCCTCGCACGCGCGGGCGGCCAGCGGGCGCGCGTCGTCGCCGGCGCCGCAGAGGAGGAGATGGGGTGGCGGGCGGAGCACCTCGGCGAAATACCGGCGATCGCCCGCGGGATGGATGCCGGATTCGCCGGTGGCCAGACGCGCCCGCGCGTCCGTCGTGAGCGCCGCGTCGAGAGCGAGGTCGCCGGTCGAGCCGGTCGCACCCTCGGCGGCCACGACGAGCACCGCGCCCAGCGGCTCACGGCCCTCGATCGCGGTGACGACGGCGAACGGCGCATCCCCTCGGAGCAGGTCCCGGATCCGGTCGTGCAGCGGGTCGCCCGGGGAGAGGGCCTCCACGAAGACGTCCACCGAGCCGGGGCAGCCGAGCCCGAGGCCCCAGCCGGTCTCGTCGTCGGCGCCCGTCTCGTAGTGGATGAGCCGGGGGGCGCCGGATCGGAGCACCGCGGCGGCCACCTCGCGGACCTCGTCCTCCAGACAGCCGCCGCTCACGCCCCCGCTCCGGCGGCCGGTGGGCTCCACCAGCATCTTGGCGCCGGGCCTCCGGTAGGCGGAGCCCTCCACCCGGACCACGGTCGCGAGCGCGACCTGCCGGCCTGCGCCCTCGCGCGCCACCTGGGATGCGCGGGCCAGGATCTCGGTGGTCTCCTTCCATTGCTTCACGCCGGATCCGTCCGTGGGGGGAGTCGAATGGATATCGCCGGAGGAGCGCGACTGCCAACCGGCGGCTAGGCGGACTCGACCAGCCGCCGAGCGGCGGGGTCCCAGCGCCAGGCCGGCACGCCCTGGAGCCGAACCCCGCCGACCCAACGGTCGAGGCCGTTCAACGCGGCCCAGTCCGCCGTGCGGGCGAGCAGCGCCTTGCCGGTCTCGGTCAGGATCGCCCGTTGGCGCCAGAACGACGCCCCCTCGGCCTCGACCTCGGGGGCGATGATCGGCTCGCCGCTCTCGAGCGTGAGTGCCGGGTGCGCGGCCCGGGACAGGACCTCGAGGTAGGAGGCGAAGGACGCGTCCCCCAGGTAGGCGGCCTGCTCCCGCTCCCCCGAGTGACGGAAGGCCTGGGCCAGCGTGGCCGGCCTCCCGGCGAACGGCTCGAGGGCCTGCCGCTCCGATCGGGCGAGGCCGGAGGCCGAGTCGGGATATTCCTCGAGCAGGCGGCGCAGCGCATCCTCCAGGTAGGGCAGGGGCGAGCAGTCCTGCTCCAGCAGGGCCAGGAGCGCGGAGGGGTCCGGCGCCCGGAAGGCGCTCCAGGCCCGGGCGCCGAGCGCCAACGCCGATGGGGTCACGGGTTTGCGGTCGGCGAAGAGGCCGGCGACTCGCTCCGGGGGCATCGGCCCCAGGTGCTCTCCCACGAAGACGATGGAGAGCGTCGGCGGGCCGGTCATCGAGCCGAGCCGGTCGAGCACCTGGATCAGCTGGAGCTGGTCGTAGAGATCGTGCTCGAACCAGAGCACCACCTCCTCGTGTGACCGGCAGTCGTCGAAGGTCGCGTCGCGCTCGGCGAAGTCTCGGAGGACGTCCGCCACCGCGCCCCACCCTCGGCCGGCCCCGAACCGAGCCCGCACCGCCCGCAGCTCCTCCGGGCCCAGGCCCGCCGGCACCGGGCCGTCATGCAGCACGTCCCGCCACGGGAGCACGATCCCCTCGGGTGCGGCTCGGCGGAGCGTGTCGCCGAAGGCGTCGCCGTTGGTCACGTGGAGCATGGCGCCCTCAGATCGCGACCTCGGCGCTGCGGCCGGTGGAGACCGCCACGATGCCGTCGCATCGGGCGCAGATCTTACCGGTCTCGTCCACCACGTCGGCTGTCGCGAAGACCAGATGGCTCCCGGCCCGCACCAGCCGGCCCACGGCGGTGACCGAGGGGCCGTGGACCGGGCGGATGAAGTGGATGTTGAGCTGGGCCGTCCCCGCGCGCCGGCCCAGCGTGTGCAGGTAGCCGACGAAGCCGATCGCCGCGTCGCAGAGCCCGGCGATCACCGCCCCGTTCACCGCCTCGGTCCCGAGCCCGCCCCGGTGGTAGGTCTGGAGGTCGTCCACCAGGATGCGGATGGCGTCGGGGTCGCTGAAGTCGGCCCGGGCCCCCATCCGCTGCATCGCCGGCAACTGGGACACCTTCGCGGCCAGCGCCTCCCGCTCCGCGGGTGGCAGGGGGTTGGTGACCGGGCCCTTGGGGTTCTGGCCGGGGGCGGAGCCGTCCGCTGTCATTTTGGCACCATGATGGTTATCTTAATCTCGCGTAAGGGACCCCGGAGAGGCCGGGGTTCTGCGTTCAACTCGCACTAGGAGTTTTGTGGGACGTACCGCAAAAAGAAAACGGAAGTCATCCACCGCACGCGTCAGCGCCACGTCATTTCGACGATCGGGCGGCCGGTCTTACCAGGCCCACCGAGAGTGGCTGCTGGAACAACATGGTCCCGTTTGCGCCTACTGTGGCAATCGGACACAGGCGGATGAGATCACCCTAGATCACGTGCGGCCCCGACGAGGGAAGTCCGCATACGATCGCCCGGACAATCTCGTCCTCGCATGCTCGGCATGCAACGCGAAAAAGGCGGATCAGCCGCTGCTCGCGTTTCTGTTGGCTCGAAGGGCCCGAGGCGTGTTCCTGCTCCACTACGGAGAGCATCTCTCCGAGCCACTGAAGGAGCTGGCGCGCCAAGCGTCGGAACGACCGGTGCTCGAAGCGGAAGGATGACGGAACGGGCGGCCCTTCGGGGCCGCCCGTCGCACTTTCAGGACCCCCCCTACGACTTGCCCAGCGCCTCCGCCACGATCCGCGCCTGCTCCGCCGCATGCGCCGCGGGGTATCCTTCGGCGGGGCTCGCGCGCTCCGGCCGTCCCGCGTAGGCCAGCGTGGCGCCGCTCGGGATCAGGTCCCTGAGCCTGGGCTCGACGAAGGTCCAGGCGCCCATGTTCCGGGGCTCCTCCTGGGCCCAGACGATCTCCCGCAGGTCGGGGTAGCCCGCCAGGACCTGACCCAGCTCCTCGCCGGGGAAGCCGTAGAGCCGTTCCACCCGCACGATCGCCGGCCGGCGGTCGCCCAGCGGCTCGGCCTCGGCCACCAGGTCGTAGTAGAGCTTGCCGGAGCAGAGGACCACCCGAGCGGTCTTCGCGCCGGACGCCGGGTCCGGCAGGACGGGCCGGAAGCCGCCGTGCGCCAGGTCGTCGAGCTTGCTCGACGCCTGAGGCAGGCGGAGCAGGCTCTTCGGGGTCATGATCACCAGCGGGCGCTGCCGCCTCTGCAGCGCCTGGAGCCGCAGCAGGTGGTAGTACTGGGCCGGGGTGGTGCAGTTGGCCACCTGGATGTTGCCTTCGGCCGCGAGCTGGAGGAACCGCTCCAGCCGCGCGCTCGAGTGCTCCGGTCCCTGGCCCTCGTAGCCGTGGGGGAGCAGCAGCGTGAGCCGGGTGGTGAGGCCCCACTTGGAGAGGCCCGAGACCAGGAACTGGTCCACGATCACCTGGGCCCCGTTGATGAAGTCGCCGAACTGCGCCTCCCAGAGGACGAGCGCCTCGGGGGCGGCCGCGCTGTAGCCGTACTCGAAGCCGAGCGAGGCCAGCTCGGAGAGCGGGCTGTTGTGCAGCTCCATCGGCGCCATGGCGCCGCTCAGGTGCTGGATCGGCGCGAAGGCCTGGCCGGTCTTCGGGTCGTGCAGCATCAGGTGGCGCTGGCTGAAGGTGCCCCGCTCCACGTCCTGCCCGGTGAGGCGGAGCGGGACGCCCGCGGTCAGCAGCGTGGCGAAGGCGAGCGCCTCGGCGTGGGCCCAGTCGATCCCTCCGTCGGGCCCGAGCGCCTCCCGCCGCCGCTCCAGCTGCCGCTTGAGCTTGGGGTGGACGGTGAACCCGTCGGGCCAGGTGAGCAGCTGATCGTTGAGGACGGTGAGCAGCTCCGCGCTGACCTCGCTGTCCACCGAGCCGTCCGGCTCCGGGGCGGGCGTCCGCTTGGCCGGCGTGTGCCGGTCCGCGCTGGCGCGGAATTGCTCCTGGATCTTCACCAGCCGCTCGTAGGCGGCCTCGGCCTCGCGCTCCGCCTCCTCGGCGGAGAGCACCCCGTCCTTGACCAGCGCCGCGCCGTAGCGCTCCCGCACCGTGGGCAGCTGCTTGATCCGGTCGTACATCCGCGGCTGCGTGTAGGAGGGCTCGTCTCCCTCGTTGTGCCCGTGCCGCCGGTAGCCCACGAGATCGATCAGCGCGTCCTGCTGGAACTTCACCCGGTACGCCATGGCGAGCCGCACCGCCGCCAGGCAGGCCTCCGGGTCGTCCGCGTTGACGTGGATGATGGGGACGTCGAACCCCTTGGCCAGGTCGCTCGCGTGGCGGGTGGATCGCGCGTCCCGCACGTCGGTGGTGAAGCCGATCTGGTTGTTGGTGATGATGTGGAGCGTGCCGCCGGTCCCGTACCCCGAGAGCGCGCCGAGGTTGAGCATCTCGGCGACCACGCCCTGCCCGGCGAACGCGGCGTCGCCGTGGATCACGACCGAGGCCGCGGAGGAGGGATCGTGGACCGCCGTGCGCCCCCGCCGCTGGGTCTGCCGGGCGCGGGCCCGCCCGTCCACCACCGGGCCGATGAACTCGAGGTGGCTCGGGTTGGGCGAGAGCCGCACCGTGACGGCCTTGCCGCCCTTCGTGGTGAACGCCCCCTCGGCGCCGTGGTGGTACTTCACGTCTCCGGTGCCGCCCTGCGGCGTCAGCTGCCCCGCCTCCACGTGCCGCCCGCCCTCGAACTCCGCGAAGATGCTGTCGTACGGCCGCCCCACCGTGTGGGCCAGCACGTTGAGCCGCCCGCGGTGCGCCATGCCGATGGCCACTTCGCGCGCGCCCGCGCCGCCGGCCAGCTCGATGGCCAGGTCGAGCATGGGGACCAGGGCGTCCACCCCCTCGATCGAGAAGCGCTTCTGCCCCAGGTAGGCCCGGTGCAGGAACCGCTCGAGCGCGTCCACTTCGATGAGCCGGGACAGCAGCGCCTTCCGCTCGTCCGCCGTGAGCGGCTGGCGGTGGGCGCCGGACTCGACCATCTCCCGCAGCCAGACCCGCTCCTCGTGGCTGGAGATGTGCTCGAGCTCGAATGCGAGGGTGCCGCAGTAGGTCGCGTGGAGGTTGGGGAGCGCCTCCAGCAGGGTCTTTCCCGGCACCGAGATGCGGAGCACGGTGGTCGGGATGGAGGCCATCACGTCCGGCGTCAGGCCGAGCGGCCCGGGATCGAGCGCCGGGTCTCCGGGGGGCTCGCTGCCGAGCGGATCGAGGTGGGCCGCGAGGTGGCCGTGGGTGCGGTGCGCCTTCACCAGCGCCATCGCGGCCGCCACCTGCTGGAGCTGGGCCGCGCTGGCCGGCGCGCCCACCGGGCCGGGCTGCGGCACGAACGGCTCCGGGGCGGCGAGCGGCTTCGGCGTCGCCAGGGCCAGCGACTCGGCGATGCCCTCGTAGAAGGATTGCTGCCCCTGCAGCAGCCCGTCGAGCGTCGCCAGGAAGGTCCCGGACTCCGCCCCCTGGATCACCCGGTGGTCGTAGGTGCTGGTGACGGTCATCACCTTGCTGAGCCCGAGCTCGCGGATCCGCTCCGCGTCCACCGTGGCGAACTCCGGCGGATACCCGATCGCTCCCACCGCGATGATGGTGCCCTGGCCCGCCATCAGCCGGGGCACCGAGGCCACCGTGCCCAGCCCGCCCGGGTTGGTGAGGGTGACCGTCGCCCCCTGGAAGTCGTCGGGCATGAGGCGGTTGGCCCGCGCCTTCTCCACCAGCGTCTCGTACACCTGGTGGAACCCTCGGAAGTCCAGCGTCTCGGCCTGGGTGATCACCGGGACCACGAGGCCGCGGCTGCCGTCCCGCCGCTCCACGTCCACCGCGAGGCCGAGCCCGATGGAGGGCGGCTCCACCCGATAGGGGGTGCCGTCCACCATCGCCAGGGTGTGCCCCATCATCGGGTGCGCCTTCAGCGCCTGCGCCAGGGCGTACCCGATGATATGAGTGAAGGAGATCTTCTCCGGGCGTCCGGCCGCCTTGAGCGCGCTGTTCAGCTCGCGCCGGCGCGCGTCCATCACGGTCACCGGCACCTCGCGGAACGAGGTGGCGGTGGGGACCGTGAGGCTCTCGTTCATGTTGGCGACCAGCCGCGCCGCGGGCCCGCGGATCGGACTGCCGTGCTCCGGCTGGTCGGCCGCGGCCTCGGGAGCCTTGGCGGGGGCTGGAGCCGCGCTCGTCGCCGCGGATCCGTCGCCCGGGGCGCCGCCGTTGTCGCTCGGCGTCTCGCCCACGACGCCGCTCTCGAACAGCCGGCGCCACTCCGGCGCGACCGCCGAAGGATCCCGCAGGAACTCCTCGTACATGGCCTGGGCGAAGCCCGCGTTGGCCGTCTCGAATACGTTCGGGTCCACGATCACTGCCTCGCGCGAGGAAACCGAGGCCCGGCCGGGGAGCCGGGGGGCTCAGACGATCCAAGATAACGGCCTGGCGGAGCCCCCGCAGGGCGCCGCTGTGCGGGCCCGGCCCGCCGAGGCGTCGATTAGAGGGCGCCGCGTGCCTGGCTGGCGCGCGGCCACGATGCTAGAATCCCAGCCGTACAGGGTCCTGTTGGGCCCGCGGTTTCACATCGAGGGAACCATGAATCGAGTCATATGCGGGTTGTGGGCGCTGGCCTTGGCGGCGTGTGGCGGAGCGGGAAGCGGACCCGGGGAGACGGAGCCCAGGCTCACTCGGGCGCCGACCAACAGCGGAGACGGCCAGACCGGTCCGGTCGGCGCGCTGCTCCAGGCCTCGCTGCGGGTCCAGGTCCTCCGGGGCGAGGTGGCGGCCGAGGGCGTCACGGTGGACTGGGCCGCCGGGACCGCGAGCGGCGAGGTCAACCCCGCCTCCTCCACCACGGACGCGAGCGGCATCGCGCTCGCAGGGTGGACCCTGGGCACGCTCGCCGGGCAGCAGACCGCCCGGGCCACGCTGCGGCAGGACCCACAGCAGACCGCGACCTTCACCGCCACGGCCCAGCCCGGGCTCCCGGCCACGTTCGACCTGGTCTCGCTGAACAACCAGGCGGGCGACGTGGGCACCTCCTTCAGCGAGCCGCTCCTGGTGCGGACCCGAGACGCGTTCGCCAACGGGATCCCGGGCCAGCTGGTCAACTGGGACGTGACCCAGGGGAGTGCCATCCTCTCGGCCCCGCAGTCCACCACCGGCTCGGCGGGGACCACGTCCATCACCGCGTCCTTCGGCCCGACCCCGGGAGCGATCACGATCCGGGCTACGCCCGCGAGCGGACTCCCCCCGGTGCTCTTCAACGCGACCGCGCGCGCGCTCCCCACCGCGATCACCATCGAGGTGCGCAACAACGTCTTCTTGCCCGCGGTGGACACGGTGGCGGTGGGGGGCACGGTCACTTGGAGCTGGGTCGGCAGCGGCCACACGATGACCGCGACGCCGCCGCCCGCCTTCCCCGGACCGGACACCGGCATCGAGGCGGCGCCGTTCAGCTACCAGCTGACCTTCACCACGCCGGGCACCTACAACTACCGCTGCACCGAGCATCCCCCCGGCATGGTCGGCAGCATCGTCGTGCGCTGACTCACGGTGTGACCGCCGGGCGCTGGGCCACCAGCGCCCGGTAGGTCTCCACCTCCGCCGTCGCCCGCGCGTCGTCCCAACCCAGCTCCGATCCCAGCAGCGCCGCCACCCGGGGCGCCGCGGCCGAGCCCTGGTCCGCCGTCTCGTAGAACGGGTGGATCCGCCGCACCAACACGTCCTCCACCCGCTGCGCCAGCTCCCGCCGGACCACGTGCACCACCTCCGCCTCGATGGCCGGATGGTCGGGGTCGAGCCGGGTCAGAAGCCGGCGGTCCGCCCGGGCCAGGTTGTACACCGCCGCGGCCTCGGTGCCGTAGTGGGCCAGCAGGTGATCCACCGTGTCCGCGGGCAGCCCCAGCTCGAGCCCGCCCTGGCGGAAGGGCGTGAGATCCGCCGCCTCGCCGCCGGGCAGCGGCTCCCGGTCGGTCGGCGGAGCGCCGGCCCTGGGGCGGCCGTCCAGCGCGTGCAGCGCCGCCTCGACCCGATCCACCATCTCCTGGGCCATCACCCGGTAGGTGGTGAGCTTGCCGCCGACGATGCTGAGCAGTCCCCCCGCGCTCTCGAGGATGATGTGCTCCCGGGAGACCTCCGACGCGCCGGCCGCGGGATCGTCCTGCACCAGCGGCCGGAGGGCGGCCCAGGTGGCGAGCACGTCGTCGGTGGTGAGGTGCGCGTTGGGGAAGGCGGCGTTGGCGGAGCGCAGCAGGTACACGACGTCCTCCGCGTCGGCGGCGACCTCGTCCGGCGACTCCTCGGTGTCGGTGTCGGTGGTGCCGATGTAGGAGAACTCCCCCCAGGGCAGCACGAACATGACCCGCCCGTCGAGCGGGCTCGTGAGCGTGATCCCGTCCCGGTGGCCGAGGCGGGAGCGGCGGACCACGGCGTGGGCGCCCTTGGTCGGCCGCAGCACCGGGGGCGCGGCGGGATCCTCCAGGCGGCGCAGGGCGTCGCTCCACGGGCCGGTCGCGTTGACCACGACCCGCGCCCGGATCAGGCCCTGCTCCCCGGTCAGCAGGTCCTCCACGTGGGCCCCGCCGACCCGCCCGCCGGCGCGCTCCAAGGCGCGGACCGCGACGTAGTTGGCGACCAGCGCGCCGTGCTCCATCGCGGAGCGCGCGGTGGCCAGGACCAGCCGGGCGTCGTCGCACTGGGCGTCGTAGTAGCGGGCGCCGCCCACCAGGCCGCGCTCCCGGAGCTGCGGCTCCGCGCGCAGTAGGGCGCGCTTGCCGAGGATGCGATGTCGGCGCACATTGCGGAACGCGGCCAGGAGATCGTACAGCCACATGCCGGCGGCCAGCTTCCACAGGGGCACCCGATCGCCGCGGTGGACCGGGAAGATGAACGCCAGCGGACGGACCAGGTGCGGGGCGATGCGGAGCAGCACGCGGCGCTCGCGGGACGCCTCGAACACCAGCCGCAGGTGCCACTGCTCGAGATACCGGAGCCCGCCGTGCACCAACCGGCTGGAGCGCGAGCTGGTCCCGGCGCCGATGTCCTGCTGATCGACCATCGCGGTGCGGAGCCCGCGCATGGCCGCGTCTCGCGCGATCCCGGCGCCGGTGATGCCGGCCCCGACCACCAGGAGGTCCAGCGGCTCGGCGGTGAGGCGCGCCAGACTCGCACGTCGTGAGGAAGAGGGTTTAGTGTCCATTGCTCCCATCTCGCGCATTCCTCGGCCAAGCACGTGGTACGCCTGGCATGAGTACCTCGTGCGGTCGGATCTCCGGATCCTCGACGTGGGGTGTGGCGAAGGCCGGCACAGCCTCGCCGCCGCGGGCCGGGGCGCGCGGGTGACGGCCCTGGACAAGGACGAAACCAAGATCGCGCAGGGCCGGAGCGTGGCCGAAGAGAGCGGCCTGAAGATCGACTGGCAGGTCGTGGACCTTCAGGCCGAGTGGCCCGACCTCGGCGAGTTCGACATGGTCATGGTCTTCAACTATCTCGACCGGCCGCGCGTCCCGCGGATCGTCGAGCGCCTCGCCCCCGGCGGCATTCTGATGATGGAGACCTTCCTTGCCACGCAGCGCCAGCTGGGCTGGGGACCGCAGAACGACCAGCACCTGCTGAACGTCGGCGAGCTCTCCCGGCTGGTGGCCCCGCTCGAGGTGGTCCACGGCCGCGAAGTCCTCGAGCCGGTGGACGCCGAGCGCTGGCGCGCCGTGGCGAGCGTGATCGCCCAGCTCCGGCCGCCCTCCAGCTAAGATAGCATCCCCATGCCATTCACCACTCCGGGGCGCCGAGCGGCCATCGTCGCGGGCGTCCGCACCCCGTTCGCCAAGAGCGGGACCGTCTTCCGCAACGTCCCCGCGGTGGACCTGGCCCGGCACGCGGCCAAGGAGCTGCTCTACCGCGCCGAGCTGTCCGGCGCCGAGGTGGACGAGGTCGTCTTCGGCCAGGTGGTCCCCTCCGTGCTGTGCCCCAACGTGGCGCGCGAGGTGAGCCTGCTCCCCCAGTTCCCCCGCACCATCCCGGCTTACTCCCTGAACCGCGCCTGCGCCTCCGGCGCCCAGGCCGTGGCCAATGGAGCCGACCAGATCGCCTTCGGGAACGCGGACGTGGTGCTGGCCGGCGGAGTCGAATCGCTCTCCGACATCCCGATCCTCCACTCGCGCCGCTTCAGCCAGATGCTGGTGGACGCGAGCCGGGCCCGCAGCCTCGGCGCGCGGCTCGGCGTCTTCGCCAAGCTGCGCCCCCGGGACCTCGTCCCCGTCTCCCCCGCCATCGCCGAGCCCTCGACCGGCGAGTCCATGGGCCAGTCGTCCGAGAAGATGGCGAAGGAAAACGGGATCAGCCGCGAGGCCCAGGACCGCATCGCGCTCCTGAGCCACCAGCGTGCCGCCGCCGCCACTGCGGACGGCCG
Organism: Gemmatimonadales bacterium; assembly: GCA_041607595.1. GTDB lineage: Bacteria > Gemmatimonadota > Gemmatimonadetes > Gemmatimonadales > GWC2-71-9 > JBFIUJ01. The sequence continues at coordinate 15,130 of JBFIUJ010000005.1, forward strand.
GATGACCGCGGAGATCGCGCCCTGGTTCGGCCGGGACGAGGTCGTGACCACCGACAACGGGATCCGGGCCGACACCTCGCTCGAGGCGCTGGCCAAGCTCCGGCCGGTGTTCGACCGGCGGCACGGGAGCGTGACCGCGGGAAACGCCTCCCCCCTCACCGACGGCGCCGCGGCGGTGCTGCTGATGGCCGAGGAGAAGGCCCGCGCGCTGGGGCACCGGCCCCTCGCCTACGTCCGGAGCTACGCGGTCACGGCGGTGGACCCCGGGTGGCAGCTGCTGATGGGACCCGCCTACGCCGTCCCCCAGGCGCTCGACCGCGCGGGCATCGCCTGGGGAGACCTGGGCCTGGTGGAGATCCACGAGGCCTTCGCCGCGCAGGTGCTCTCCAACACCCAGGCCTGGGCCTCGCCCGACTGGGCCGCCAAGCTCGGCCGTGCGGCGCCGGTCGGCGTGGTAGACTGGGACAAGACCAACCTGCTCGGCGGCTCCATCGCGATCGGGCACCCCTTCGGGGCGACCGGCGCGCGCATCGTCACCACCCTGGCGAACGAGATGGTCCGGCGGGACGTCCAGTTCGGCCTGATCTCCATCTGCGCCCAGGGCGGGATGGGGTTCGCCATGGTCCTCGAGCGCGCCTGAGCGCCCGGCACACCGAGACTCCCATGCCCATGCTCCAGACGACCGTCGAGAACGGCATCGCCGTGGTCACGATCGACCTCCCCGGCGAGCCGGTCAACAAGCTCAGCACCGCCGCGGGTCCGGAGTTCACCGAGACGCTGGGCCGCCTCCGGGACGACCCGGCGGTCCGGGCCGTGGTGCTGATCTCCGGGAAGCCGGAGAACTTCATCGCCGGCGCGGACATCGAGGAGTTCACCCGGCTCCGCACCGCGGCGGAGGCGGAGGCGCTGAGCAAGCACGGCCAGGACATGATGAACAGCGTGGCCGCGTTCCCCAAGCCGATCGTCGCCGCGATCCACGGCGCCTGCCTGGGCGGCGGGCTCGAGCTCGCCCTCGCCTGCCACTACCGCGTCGCCAGCGACCACCCCAAGACCCAGCTCGGCCTGCCCGAGATCCAGCTCGGCATCCTCCCCGGAGCGGGCGGGTGCCAGCGGCTGCCCCGCCTGGTGGGGGCCCGGGCCGCGCTGGACATGATCCTCGCCGGCAAGACCGAGCGGGCGGCCAAGGCCTACCGCATCGGCATCGTGGACGAGCTGGTCCCCCAGGCCATCCTCCGCCGAGTGGCCCTCGAGGCGGCGGACCGCGTGGCGCGGGAGCGGCCCCGGCGCCGCCCGCGGGGCGGGCTCACGGGCGCGCTGCTGGACCGGAACCCGCTCGGCCGCCGGCTGGTCTACCGCGGCGCCCGGGCCGCCGTGCTGAAGAAGACCGGCGGACACTACCCGGCACCGCTCGCCGCGCTGGAGGTGGTGCGGGAAGGGCTCGAGCGCGGGCTCGAGGCGGGGCTCGCCCTGGAGCGGCGCCGCTTCGGCGAGCTGGCCGTGACCGACGTCTCCCGGCAGCTGGTGCAGATCTTCTTCGCCACCACCGCGCTCAAGAAGGACGACGGCGTCCCCGCCGGGACCGCGGAGCCCCGCGCGGTGGAGCGAGTGGGGGTCATCGGATCGGGCTTCATGGGCTCGGGCATCGCCGGGACGGCGGTGTCACAGGCCGAGGTCGAGGTCCGGCTCAAGGACGCGGATCTGGAGCGGGTCGGCCGGGGGCTCGCCGCCGCGGCCGGCATCCTCGACGGCCGGCTGAAGCGCCGGCGGATCACGAAATACGAGCATGCGCGGCTCACCGCACTCCTCTCCGGCAGCGCGGACTTCAGGGGCTTCGCCACCAGCGACCTCGTGATCGAGGCCGTCTTCGAGGACCTCGCGGTCAAGCGGCAGGTGGTGGCGGAGGTCGAGGGCCTGGGGGAGGCGTCGCCCATCTTCGCCACCAATACCTCCACGATCCCGATCGGCCGCATCGCCGAAGGCGCCCGGCATCCTGAGCGCATCCTGGGCATGCACTTCTTCTCGCCGGTGGACCGGATGCCGCTGCTGGAGGTCATCCCGACCGCGGCCACCAGCCCGGAGACCATCGCGACGGCGGTGAAGTTCGGGCGGCGCATGGGCAAGACCGTCATCGTGGTGGCGGACCGCCCCGGGTTCTGGGTGAACCGCATCCTGTCCCCCTACATGAACGAAGCGGGGCTCCTGCTGAGCGAAGGCGTGCCGATCGACGCGATCGACCGGACGATGACCCGGTTCGGCTTCCCGGTCGGCCCGATCGCGCTGCTCGACGAGGTGGGGCTCGACGTGGCCGCCAAGGCCGGGGGCGTGATGTACGAGGCCTTCGGCGAGCGGCTGCGCCCGGCCCCGACCCTCGCGGCGGTGCTCGCGGACGGCCGCCAGGGCCGCAAGAACGGGCGGGGCTTCTACCGCTACGAGAAGGGGAAGAAGACCGGCGTGGACCCGGCCGTCTACCGGCTGCTGGGGGTGTCGCCCGGCACCGCGGTGAGCCCCCACACGATCGAGCAGCGGCTCGTCTACCTCATGCTGAACGAGGCGGCGATGGCGGTCGGGGAGCGGGTGGTCCGGACCCCGCGCGACGGGGACATCGGCGCGATCTTCGGCATCGGCTTCCCGCCCTTCCGCGGCGGCCCGCTGCGGATGATCGATGCCCTGGGCGCGGCCAAGGTGGTCGAGATCCTCCGCTCGCTGGAGAACGCCTTCGGCAGCCGGTTCGCCCCGGCGCGGTCACTCGCCGAGATGGCCGAGCGGGGTGGGCGCTTCTACGAGCGCTAGGGCCGGAACCTCCGCGGCCGCCGCCTCGTCAGGGGATCAGGCAGTACCTTCCCCATCCCGCCTCACCTCGATTCTCGACGGAGATCTCCGCATGACCCGTTGTCTGGCCGCCCTCGGCGCCCTCGTGCTCGCAGCACCGCTCGCCGCCCAGAGCTTCCCCACCGACGACCCCGTGCTCCCGCAGATCTGGGCCGAGGGCATGGAGCGATCCCGCGCCGCCGACCTGGCCCAGGTCCTGATGGACTCCATCGGCCCCCGCCTCACCGGCACCCCCGGCCAGCAGGCGGCCAACGCCTGGGCCGTCTCCACCTACGGGGCCTGGGGGGTCCAGGCCCGCGCGGTGCCCTACGGCACCTGGCGCGGCTGGCGGCGGGGCATCACCCACGTGGACCTGGTCTCGCCCCGGGTGCGGAGCCTGGAGGCGACGATGCTGGCCTGGAGTCCTGGCACCAAGGGGACGGTGGTGGAAGGCGCCGCACTCGTCCTGCCGGACGTGGCGGACTCGGCCGCCTTCGTCACCTGGCTGCCGCAGGCCAAAGGCCGCTTTGTCCTGATCTCGGTGCCCCAGCCGACCTGCCGCCCGGACTCGAGCGTGAAGGCGTTCGCCAAGGGCGATGCGTTCGACCGGATGGTCAAGGAGCGCCGCGCTCAACGGGAGGCCTGGGACGCAAGGCTGAAGCGCACCGGGCTCGAGGCCCGCGACCTGCCCGTCGCGCTCGAACGGGCGGGGGCCAAGGGCGTCGTGACCTCGACCTGGTCGGGCGGCTGGGGCGTGACCCGGATCTTCGGCGCCCGGACCGAGCGCGTGCCCACCTTGGACCTGAGCTGCGAGGACTATGGGCTGGTGTTCCGGCTGGCGGAGCGCCGGCAATCCCCGGTGCTCCGGGTCCGCGCGGAGGCGGAGTTCCTGGGCGAGGTGCCGGTCGCGAACGTGATCGCCGAGATCCGCGGCGTCGAGCGGCCGGACGAGTACGTCATCCTTTCGGCCCACTTCGACTCGTGGGACGGCGGCTCCGGCGCCACCGACAACGGGACCGGCACGATCACGATGATGGAGGCCATGCGGATCCTGAGGCAGGTCTACCCCCGGCCCAAGCGCACCATTCTGGTGGGCCACTGGGGCGGCGAGGAGCAAGGCCTCAACGGCTCCCGGGCCTGGGCCGCCGACAACCCCAAGGTCGTGGAAGGGCTGCAGGCGCTCTTCAACCAGGACAACGGGACCGGCCGGATCGTGAGCCTCTCGGCCCAGGGGTTCACCGGTGCCGGCGCCTTCCTGGCCAAGTGGCTCTCCCGCGTGCCCCGCGAGCTGAACGACGGGATCGACCTGGGGCTCCCCGGCGCGCCGGGCCGGGGCGGGACGGACAACGCGTCGTTCGTCTGCTACGGCGCCCCCGCCTTCAACCTGGGCTCCCTCCACTGGGAGTACTTCACCTACACCTGGCACACCAACCGCGACACCTACGACAAGGTGATGCCGGAGGAGCTGCGCCAGAACGCGACCCTCGCCGCGATGCTGGCCTACCTCGCCAGCGAGGATCCCGAGCGGGTGCCCCGCGACCGCCGGGTCCTGACCGGCCAGGGCCCCGCGGCCGCCTGGCCCACCTGCTCCAGCCCGGCCCGGACCTCCCAGGAGAGCACGCGCTAGCGCGCGGCGTTCCGAGAGGGCTCCGTGCGATCTGCCCGGAGCCGGCGCGAGGAGAGGCCTCGGACCGCCGATCCGAGGCCTCTCGCCATCTCGTATCCCCTTGCCCTGCAAGGGTATGCCCCGGGCGCCCGTAGCGTGCCCGGGGGCGGCACATCGGTTGCGACTCCGGATCACCCCGATCCCGGCTCAAGCGGGCCGCGGTCGGTGCCGAAGATAGGCGTGATGCCTGTCCCGTCGAGCGGGGCGGCACGACGACGGATCCACGCAGGGGGCACACCGTGAGAGTTGGACCGACGAAGTCTTCCAAGATCCTGGCGGCCCTGGGTGCGGGGCTGCTCCTGGCGGCCACCGGCTGCACCGCGGAGCTCAAGGCGCCGCTCAATCCCAGCGTCGGCGAGTTCGTGACCCAGGTGACGACCCTGGACGGCACGACCGCGGCGGTGCTCCGCACCGGGGACCGGCCCCTCGGGGGCGGCGGACCGACCATCACCGTGACGGGGACGCCGGCCGGCATCAACGGCGGCTCCATCCAGGCGACCATCACCGCCACGACGCCCTTCTCCCGGGTGGTGTTCTCGCTCGAGGGGTTTCAGGATTACTTCGAGCTGAGCCTGCCCGCCGCGGTCACCTCGGTGGATCTGGTCCTCGGTCTGAGCCAGCTCCTGCCCAGCGGCTCCTACACCTTCCTCTACGGGGGCGCGGCCGCGGGCGGGCCGCTGGGGGCGCCGGTCAGCCGGAACGTCGCGATCATCGGCGTGGCCACCGGGGACGTGCAGGTGAGCGTGTCGTGGGACGCCGCCAGCGACGTGGACCTCCACGTGGTGGATCCCGCGGGCGAGGAGATCTACTTCGCCAACCTGACGTCGGCGAGCGGGGGGACCCTGGACCTCGACTCGAACCCGGCGTGCAGCATCGACAACGTGAACAACGAGAACATCGTCTGGCCCCGTGGCGGCGCGCCGAGCGGGACCTACAGCGTGGCCCTGGTCTACTGGTCGGCCTGCTCCGTCCCGGAGACCAACTACGTGGTCACGGTCCAGGTGGTGGGGCAGTCGCCCCGGGTCTTCTCCGGCACCCTCACGGGCCCCGGCAGCTCCAGCCAGCAGGTCCCGATCACGACGTTCACCCGCTGACCGCCGGAGCCACCGGCGCAGCAAGCGGGGCCCGGGGTCGTCTCCCCGGGCCCCGCGTCGCTTCGGCCCCGTCCGCCCCGATCAGGCCATCAGGAAGTCGAGCTCCTCGTCCGGGCCGATCTCCCGTGGCTCGTCCCCGTGGCGGAAGAGCCGGAGCGGGTGGGGACCGATCAGGCGCACCCGCCGCCCCTCGATCCGGAGCGCGCTCCCCTCGCGCAGGCCCACCACCAGGCGCTCGGGATGCAGCACGCCGAACTCCTGGATCCGCTGCTCCCGCGACTCCCCCTGATGCCGCTCCGGCCGCGCGTCGGTGTAGTGTGGGTTGATCTGAAACGGCACCAGGCCGAGCGCCCGCAGCGAGGGCACCTCGGCGATCGGCATGTCGTTGGTCGTCATCACGGTGGGGCAGGCGAGGTTGGCGCCCGCGC
>JBFIUJ010000006.1:0-19866 GCA_041607595.1 Gemmatimonadales bacterium
CCCTATCACCTCGGCAGCTGGTCCATGGGGGTGGTCATCGCCTACGAGATGGCCCGCCTCCTCGAGCGGCAGGGGCAGGAAGTGGCGCTCCTGGCCCTGCTCGATCAGGGGCCCGTCCTGCCGGCCGCGCCGCCGAAGGACGACGCGGAGTACTACATGGATGTCTTCGGCAAGCACGTCCCGCTCAAGGTCGCGGAGCTGCGGCGGCGCTCGCCGGAGGAGCAGGTCGAGCTCGTCTGGCGCAAGGCTCGCAAGGTGCGATGGATCGCCTCCGACGTGACGCTCGACCAGTTCCGGCACTTCGTCCGGATGCTGCGCACGCACACCGAGGCGTGGCGGGCCTACCGCGCCGAGCCCTACGGTGGACGCGTCACGCTGTTCCGCGCCGAGAAACAGAGCGACCCCGCCCCGGCCGCCGAGGACATGGGCTGGGCGGACCTCGCCGCGGGCGGGGTGGAGGTCATCCCCGTGCCGGGCGATCACCTCGAGATGCTGGAGAAGCCGCACGTGGCCGTCCTGGCGAAGGCGCTCCAGCAGGCGATGCACGCATCGGCCGCCCGGGTCGGGGAGCGCGCGTGGATACCCTGATGGGCATCGCGCCCGACACGTGGTGGGACCTCCTGCGCCGAACCGGCTTCGCCGTGGACGCCCGCTACTGGCGTCGGGCGGCCGCGGTCAGCCTGGCGAGCCTACAGACCGCCCTCGCGCGCCGGCGGGACGATCGGCTCATGGCGGAGGCGGGGGCCGTCGAGGTGCCGGCCCCGGTCTTCGTGATCGGCCACTGGCGGTCCGGGACGACCCTGCTGCACGAGCTGCTCTCGCTCGACGGGCGGTTTGCGTTCCCCAACCTCTATCAGATCTCCCAGCCGCACACCTTCCTGAGTGGGGAAGCCGCAGTGCGCCGCCAGGAGCAGCGCGCCGCCGCCCAGGCGCGCCCCATGGACCGGGTACAGGTGACCTGGGAGAGCCCGGGGGAAGACGAGTTCGCCGTCGCGCAGCTTTGCGGCCGGTCCCCGGTGCTGGGATGGTCCTTTCCTCGACTGGAATCGCTCTTCGACCGGCATCTGACGTTCCACCGCGCACCCCCCGAGGACCTGACGGCCTGGCGCGAGGCGCTGCTGGCCCACCTCCGGAAGCTGACCGTGCGCTACCGCAAGCCACTCCTCCTCAAGTCTCCGCCGCACACGGCCCGCATCGGCCTCCTCCGGAAGCTCTTTCCCGAGGCGCGGTTCGTCCACATCCACCGCGACCCCTTCGCGGTCTTCCAGTCGACCCGCCATCTTTATCGGACCGCCGTGCCGGCCTCCCACCTGCAGCGGCCGGATCCGACAGCGCTCGATCGAGGAATCATGGAGCGGTACACCGAGATGTACGATGCGTTCTTCGACGAGGTGCCCCGGGTGTCTCGAGAGCGCTGGTCCGAGGTGGCGTTCGACTCCCTGATCGCCGATCCGGTGGCCGAGGTCCGCCGGGTCTACGCCGACCTGTCCCTGGGCGGCTTCGACCGGGCCGAGCCCGCGCTCCGGACGTGGGTGGAGGGGCGGCGGGACTACCGGCAGACCTCGCATGTGTCCTTGACGCCGGCCGAGGCCGGGGCGGTGGCGAGGGCCTGGGACCGTTCCTTCCAGACGTGGGGGTACCCGACCGACCAGCGTGCCCAGCGAGCCGCATGCTGATCAGCCCGGTCCGTCGGGCGGCCGACCCGAGACGGCTCTTCAACCGCGACTTCGTGCTGCTCTGGCAGGGGCAGGCCGTCAGCCTGTTCGGGACCACCGTCTTCGATGTGGCCCTCGCCCTCTGGATCGTCCAGATGACCGGGTCCGGCACGATCATGGGGCTCCTCCTCGCCGTCTCCAGCGTCCCCGGGCTGCTGCTCGGCCCCATCGGCGGCACCTTCGCCGACCGACACTCCAGGCGCTGGATCATCATCAGCACCGACGCGATCGACGGGGTGACGATCGTCGCCCTGGCTGCCCTGATGTGGCTGCTGCCGGACGCGAAGACGGTCCTGCTCGTGGGGTTGTTCGTGGTCTCCACCATCGGCGCCGTCACCAACGCCTTCTTCGGGCCGGCCATCACCGCCGCGATTCCCGATCTCGTCCCGCCGTCCCGCCTGGCCGGGGCCAACGCCCTGATGCAGATCTCGCTCCAGATCGTGTCGGCTGTTGGGCAATCCGTCGCCGGACTCCTGTTCGTCGTGCTGGGTGCGCCGATCCTCTTCCTGATCAACGGCCTGTCCTTTCTCTTCTCGGCCGTGACCGAGCTCTTCATCACCATCCCCCAGGTGGGCCTCCAGGAGCACCGCCGGCGCGATCCGCTGCTCTTCTCCGCCCGGGCCAAGAACTTCCAGGTCGTCATCCCGCAGCAGCCGGACGACCCGACCTACCCGGCCCGCCACTTCCGCTCCTTCCGGCGCGCCAGCCTGGAGGGGTTCGAGTACGTCTGGCGTCGGCGGGGCCTGCGGGAGCTGGTGCTCGCCTCGGCCGTGCTCGCCCTCTTCACCGCCCCCGTGGTCATGCTGCTCCCCTTCTATGTGAAGGAAGTGCTGGTGGTCCACGGGAACGTCGAGAAGTGGTATGGCTTCCTGCTCGCCGCGTTCAGCGTCGGGACCGTGCTCGGCGCCACCACGGCCGGCGTGCTGAGCCTTCCCGGGCGGATCCGTGGGCCGCTCGTCGTGGCCATGTTCGCCCTCGAGGCTTCGGGCTACCTGCTCCTGGGCCTGGTGCGGCAGCCCGGCGACGCGATGGTCGTGGTGTTCCTGGGAGGGATGGTCAAGGGGTTCGTCGGCATCACGCTGATGACGATCGTGCAGGGGACAACGCCCTCCGACGTACGCGGTCGGGTGTTCGGCATCATGCACACCCTCACCGGGAGCCTTACCCCGTTCGCCTTCGCCGGCGCCGGAGTGTTGAAGGATCTGATCGGCCCCAACCTGCCGTCGCTCTTCATCGGTGCGGGGACCGGGATGATGGCCATGGCGCTGGCGTTGGCGCTCAGCAGTCACTTCCGGGCCTTCGTGAGCCAGCCCCTCGTCATGAACGAAGCGGAGGAAGGCGGGGGGCCGGACAAGGCGGAGGACGACTCGTGACGGAGCCCTGGCTCCCCAGGTCTCCGAGCGCCGGGGCGCGGCTACGGCTCTTCTGCTTCCCCTATTCCGGAGCGAGCGCTTCCCTCTACTACGCGTGGCAGTCCGGCCTGCCCGGCGGCATCGAAGTCTGCCCGGTCGAGCTGCCCGGCCGCGGGCGTCGCTTCGGCGAGGAGCCCTACACGGCGCTCGCGCCGTTGGTGGCCGCCGCGGGCGACGGCCTCCGGCCCCACCTCGACCGGCCGTACGCGTTCTTCGGCCATAGCATGGGCGCCCTGGTCGCGTTCGAGCTGACGCGGCTCCTGCGCCGCGAGGGTGGGCCCCTGCCGCTCCGCCTCTTCGTCTCGGGCCACGTGGCGCCCCAGCACAACGAGCGCGACGACCCGCTGCACCGGCTGGCCGACCAGGAGTTCCTCGAGCGGGTCCAGGCCCTGAACGGCACCCCGCCCGAGGTGTTGGCCAACGAGGAATTCCGCGACCTCATCCTGCCCATCCTCCGGGCGGACTTCACGCTCTGCGAGACCTACCGCTGCCGGGACGAGCCGCCGCTGCCGTGCGGCGTCTCCGCCTACGGCGGCCTCGGGGACGCGCACGTCTCCCGTGAGCGGCTGGACGCCTGGCGGGTTCACACCGATCGAGAGTTCGTGCTCCGCCTCTTCCCCGGAGACCACTTCTTCCTCAATACCGCCAGGGCCACCCTGCTGGAAGCCCTCGCCCGGGAGCTGCAGGGCGGGAGCGGATCGTGAGCGAGGCCGGGGCCCTCGTCCCACCGGGCCCGGACGAGGTCCATGTCTGGCGGGTGGCGCTGGAGGGCGAGCCCCGGCTGGCCGAGCGACTCGGTGCCTGGCTCGCGCCGGCTGAGCGCGCGCGGGCCGATCGGTTCCGCTTCCCCCGGGATGCCGGTCGCTTCGTGATCGCACGGGGGCGCCTGCGCGAGATCCTCGGCGGCTACCTGGGCCTGTCGCCCGAGCGCGTTCCGCTGGAGATCGGTCCGTTCGGGAAGCCGAGGCTGCCCGACCCGGCCCACGAGGCGCTCCGCTTCAACCTCTCGCACTCGGGGACACTCGCGCTCGTGGCCGTGACGGGCGCGCGAGAGGTAGGCGTGGACCTCGAGCGGATGGTGCCCGAGCTCGCGAGCGAGGACGTGGCGGTCCGCTTCTTCTCCGCGTGGGAGGTGCAGGCGCTCGGCCGGCTGCCGACGGCCGAACGAGTGCGCGGGTTCTTCAACTGCTGGACCCGGAAGGAGGCCTACCTGAAGGCGCGGGGCGTCGGGCTGGCGCTTCCCCTCGACGGGTTCGCCGTCACGTTGGCCCCGGGCGAGCCGGCACGGTTCGTGGAGGCGGATGAGCCGGAGGAAGCGGCGCGGTGGGGGCTCCGGGCGCTCGAGCCCGAGGCGGACTTCGTGGGGGCGCTCGCCGTCGAAGGCGGGGCGGGGCGGGTGCTGTGCCGGACCTGGCCCGGCCTCGTCGCCTGGGGCGACTGAGGGGCGGCCGGCGGGTTCCCCCTAGCGGAACGGCCCTCCCCGCGGGTGGCGGAGAGGGCCGTCCGATGTACCGGTCCGGTGGGTCAGGGGCGCAGGGTGAAGAACGGGGTCGCGCCCCCGTTCGCCACACGCCGGATCGCGGCGGGCCGGCCGTAGAAGAACCCCATCAGGAGTCCCTCCCTCCGGTCGAACTCCGTCGCATCCTCGGTCGCGTTGGCCGGGTTGGCGCCGCAGTCGAGCGGATCGTTGAAGACGCTCGGCACTCGGCACTGGCCGTCCCAGTCGGCTTGGAAGTAGGGATAGGCCTTGCCGTGGGTGTTGATGTCCCGCCGCTGGATGTTGGCCGGGGCGCTGTAGCCCACCCCGCCGGCCAGCTCGCCCAGCGGGCCCACGCTGTATCCCGAGGCGACCGCCCCGCGGCCCACGCAGATCACCAACACGCTGTCCGCCTGCGCGGGCGGGGTCGTGCCCTCCTGGCTCACCACGGTGTAGAGGCCCGCCAGCTCGCTCGTGAGGCGCGTCTGGAACGCCCGCCACTCGGTGAGCGCCGCAGGCGTCGCGTCGGCACACCCGCGCTCGAAGCCGGCCGTCAGCAGATACACCAGGAGCGTGCTCGCCCGCGGCATCTGCCGCCCGCGGACCTTGTCGTCGAAGGTCTTCAGGTAGTGGTCGAAGTTGAAGAACTGATCGGTGCGGGAGGGACGCCGGATGGTCGCGGCGACGTCGCTCGTGAGCGTGATCGTGTCCTGGGCGAACTGCGGGAACAGGATGCGGACGGCGCCGCCCGGCAGCTCGATCCGGTCCGCATCGAACGTGGCCGCATTGCTGACCAGGCCGATGGTGTGGAGGCCGGGAGACAGCTGGCCCGAGATCACGCCGTTCACCGCCGTGAAGGTCGTGCCGTCGATCGTGATCGACGCGGGGCTGGTTAACAGGCTGTCGCCGAAGAACTCCTTGAGAGTGAACGTGAAGTTCACCACCGAGGGCGCCGGCGCATTGCAGGTCACGACGTAGTTGGTCGAGACGCTGCCCCCGGCCGGGACGCTCACCGCGCGCTGATTCCCGCCGGTCACGGCGCAGTTGGCCGCGACGTCGGACAGCATGACGTCCCGGTCGCCCACGGCCACGTTCGCGACCGTGACCGAGGTGTTGACCCCAACGCCCTGGGGCTGCCCGGTCCCCACGGCCACGGCATAGCCGTTCGCGTCGATCTGGGTGCCGCTGGTGGAGGTGGTGACGACCACGTTGCCGGTCGTGGCGGTGCAGCTCACCGCGAAGGCGACCGATGCGCTCCCGCCGGCCGGAACGGTGGCCGTGCGGCTCGCCCCGCCCGACACCGAGCAGTTGTTGGCGATGCCGGTCAGCGCGACGGTGACGTCGCCGGCGGCCATGTCGGCGAGAGTGAAGCTACCGTTGACGCCCAGCGGCTGGGCCGCGCTCGAGCCCACCGTGACGCTGTACCCGTCGGGGTCGAGGGCCGTGCCGCTCGTCGCGGCGCTCACCGAGAGGGACCCGGTGGTCGCCGAGCAGGAAACGCTGAAGGCCGCGTTGACCGATCCGCCGGCCGGCACCATGACGGTCCTGCTCGAGCCGCCGGCGACCGCGCAGTTGTTGGCCACGCCGCCGAGCGCCAGCAGTCGCTCGCCGGCGGCCACCTCGGTGAGCGTCAGGCCGGCGTTGATGCCCAGGGGCTGCGGCTGGCCGCCGCCCAGCGCCACCGTGTACCCGTCGGGGTCGAGCGCCGTGCCGTTGGTGGCCACCACCACGTTCACGCTGCCGGTGGTCGCGGTACAGGTGACCGCCAGCGAGACCTGGGCCGAGCCTCCACCCGGCACGAAGATCGAGCGTGGGTTGTCCCCTTGGAGGGCGCAGTTGTTCGCCAGTCCTCCCAGCCGAACCACCCAGTCGCCCGCGGCGAGATCCGCCACCACGAGGGTCCCGTTCACCGCCAGCGACCGCGGCGCGGCCTCCCCGATCGTGACCGAATAACCGTCGGGATCCAGCGCGACGCCGCTCGTGGCGACCGCGATCGAGAGCGAGCCGGTCGTGGGCCCGGGCTGGGGCGTGGGGTCCGGCGGCGCTTCGGCGCAGGCCGTCACGGCCCCGACGAGCAGGAGGCTGGCGAAGGCCCTACGGGAGACGAGCGGAGTCAGGTGGAGCATGGTAGACCTCGACGCGCCGAAGCCACCGATCAGGGGTTCGGTGGAGCGGCGACAGGGGGAAAGTCGGGGATCGTTATGACCGAATATTGGTCACTCGGCCCTTGATCGCAATAGTGCATGAGGGCAACACGACATGCCTCGCGCACGCACCCGGTGTGGCCCGGACGACACAGGTTAAGTTATTGTGAAAACTGAAGATAAAATCACCGTCGAGCCACTGTTCGGGGCCGTTTTCGGGCTTGATCGAGACCCCCAAATGGCTCATATTCAGCCAGAAGCCAGACGCCCCATGCCCGAGCCTCCCAGAGCCCGCCTCGCGGGTCGTTCGGGTGTGTCTCCGTGTGAATCTCCCTCGCAGGGCCTCCCCCTGAGGCCCCAGTCTGGGAGACCGGCCGCCGAGGTAGCCCCAATGCAATCCACCCGATCCACGATCGCTCGGACGGCCACCGGCCTGACGCTGCTCGGCCTCTTGGCGAGCTGCGGCACCGAAGCCCCCATGCCGCCCGGGCCGGGAACCCCGCCACCATCGACCGGAAGCCTCACGCTGACGATGGCCACGACCGGGACTGCCATCGATCCCGACGGCTACACGGTCACCCTGGGTAGCGGCCAGCCGCTGGCGCTCGGCGTCAACGCCACCCTCACGCTGGCCGATCTGGCCAGCGGCGACTGGGTGGTCCGGGTGGGCGGCGTGGCGAACAACTGCGCCCTCGGGGGCGACAACCCGCGGAACGTCTTCGTCCCGGCCTCCGGGAACGCGCAGTTGGCATTCACCGTCGCCTGTACCGCCACCACCGGTAGCGTGGTGGTGAATGCCGCCACCACGGGCACCGCGATCGACACCGACGGCTATACGGTCGCGGTGGGCACCGGGCAGCCCGTGGCGCTGCCGGTCAACGGGGCCCTCACCATCACCGATGTGGCCGCCGGCGACCGGCTGCTCCAGCTCGGCGGGGTCGCCAACAACTGCTCGGTGACCGGGGGACCGAGCCAGACCGTCGGCGTGCCGGCCGGCGGATCCGTCAACGCCACCTTCACCGTCACCTGCTCGGCCACCACCGGCTCGCTCCGAGTGAGCGCCGCCACCACCGGCACCGCTCTCGATCCGGACGGCTACACCGTGACCGTCGGCACCGGGGCGCCCCAGACCCTGCCAATCAACGGCACGCTCACCTTCGCCGACGTGGCGGCGGGCGACGTGACCGTCTCGCTCGCCGGCGTGGCCAACAACTGCACGCTCACCGGTAGCGCCACCCGCACCGCCACCGTCCCCGCCGGCGGCAGCGCCTCGGCCGCCTACGCCATCAGCTGCACCGCGACGACCGGCAGCGTGGTCGTCAACACCTCCACCAGCGGCACGCAGATCGACGCCAACGGATACCTGGTCGCGGTGGGGAACGGACAGGCCCAGGGCATCGGGGTCAACACCACGGTCACGGTCGCGAACGTGGCCGTGGGCGACCGCGAGGTGCAGCTCGGGGACGTGGCCGCCAATTGCACCGTGACCGGGGGCGCCCAGCGCTCCGTGACCGTGCCCCCCGGCGGCAGCGTCACCGCGAGCTACGTCGTGACCTGTAGTGCGCCGCCGCCCCCGGCCACCCCGGACGTCACCGGGACCGTCGTGGCCGCGGACGGCGGGAGCCTGGCCGGTCTCCGCTTCTTCCTGCGCACCGGACAGCGCACCGACTCGGTGGACGTCGCCGTCGGGGGCACGTTCGCGCTCGCGGCCCCCGGGGGCATCGCCGGCGACTCGGTCGAGCTCTACGTGGACGCGGCCGACCGAAGCAACCGGCGCTATCACCCCGCGTACGTCAAGGTCGGCAACAGCTTCCCCCAGGAGTTCCGGGCCGTCCTGGTCCCCCGACAGTGGAGCCTCGGGGGCTCCCGCGCCGGGACGACGGTGAACATCAGCATGGACCTGGCCTTCAAGCCGTCGAACGGAGCCGGGTCGGAGTCCTTCTACCAGCAGCACTACGCGTCGGGATCGAGCGGATGGTGGGCCGACCTGGCCCAGGTCCAGTGGCCGGCATCGGCCTTCCCGATCCCGCTCATCCTCGATCGGCCGCAGTCCGAGGTGGGGATCGCGGCGAGTGACTCGATCGCGTTCTGGAGCGCCGTCGATCAGCTGGAAGCTGATATGGGACAGGACCTATTCCGCCCCGAGACCCTGACCAATCAGACCCGCGGGTACAACGGGACGATCACCGGCGCCACCACCGTCACCGTGGTGCCGCCGCCCAGGAAGCTCCAGCTGGTTTCGCTGTACAGTGAGCAGAACAACGAGATCTTCACCGCCCAGGTCAACGCCAGCTCGGCGAGCTATTTCCAGAACGTGGATCAGATCCAGGCGGACCTGCTGCGGGTGCTGGGGATCGGACTGACCTGCGCCTGGCCGTCCTCCTCGCCGCACAACGCCTGTGCCGGCTCGGTGCGGCCCACCGCGCCCGACCTGGCGTATTCCGGGATCCGGCGGCGCGTGCAGCAGCTGACCCAGCAGTACAACGCCCCTCACGGCCTCGGGGCCGCCTTCCGCGGGGAGCGCGTCCTCATCCTGGGGCTCCCGCCGGAGAACCGGGTGAACTAGCGCCGAGCCCACCCTCTGCGCGACGGCGGCCGATGGGATCCCCATCGGCCGCCGTCGCCTTTCCCACCCCATCGCCGCACCCCCTCTCGTTCCCTCTGGCACAAACGTCGCAACAGATAATCGCAAGTCTTTGACACTCGGGAGCAGATGCTCCCACTCTGCCATCTGAACACACAGCTTAAGTAGCTGTAATATATAGGCTTACGAGTTAGGACGAAACCGATTTCGCGCTGTACGGTGTCGAGACACCACGCGAGGTTGTCGTCCATCGCAGAGCCTGCGGTTGCGGCCGAGCCACAACACTGGCGAGGGCGCGGCCGAGCACCCGATGTCTACCCCGGGCCCAGCCCGCATCCTGAACCCTGAAGCCGAGGAACCCATGAACTTCCTTCCCACGGCGCGCAACGCGGCTCTCGGCCTGACGCTGGCGTTGTTCGTCTCCGCCTGTAGCAGCGGTGACGGCGCGGGCCCGAGCACCCCGACGAACGGTCTGCCCCCCGGGCTGACCGCCAAGCTGGGGTCCTTCGACCAGACCCTGTCCACCAACCAGTACCGGAGCCTCCAGGTGATGGGCCGGACCGGCGCCTTCGCCCGGGCCTCCAACCCCTCGGCCGCGCGCATCGGCGCCCTGGTGGCGGCCACGCGGCCCGCCCGCGAAGACGGGCGGCAGGGCGGCGACGCCGCGGCTCAGGCCCAGCGGGTCCAGGCCCTCAAGGCGGCCCTACCGAGCCTGAGCGCCGGCCGAAGCGGTCCGCTGTTCCCGGTGGATCTCCTGGGTAAGACCTTCCAGATCGACGAAAACCTGGGCTACTACACCGATATGGGCGCCCAGGGCGCACCCGGCGACGGCATCCGCTTCATCGTCTATCTCTGCGACGACGCGAGCGACCAGATCATCTTCCCGTTGATCCCGATCGGCCACGTAGACATCCTCGACAACCAGGGGGGCGAAGGGCAGGTCTCCCTGAAGATCACCATGGATGGGTACGACGGCGTCCGGTACGCCGACTACCGGATGCAGGCCGCACTGGGCGAAGGCTGGCTCGCGGCCAGGGCCTGGGGTCACCTGTCCGACGGATGGCGCTACCTGACCTTCAACAACACGGTCCAGATCGACGGCAGCGGCTACGAGCTGGTGCTGAACATGGACCTGGACATCCCCCAGGTGCACATGGAAGTCGGCTGGGATCTGGACTTCACCGCGGACGGCTGGACCATCGCTTCCCGGCTCTTCTTCGAGAGCGGGGGGCAGTCCATCGAGCTGCGGGGCGACCAGGCCGTCAGCGCCGTCGGCGACGAGTTCGTGGGCGGCTTCATCCTGCGGGTCTTCGTGAACGGCGGGCTCTTTGCCACCGTGGACGCCGCCGGCGACTACGACCCGATCATGACCGATGCCGCCGGCAATCCACTCACTCAGGAGACGGCGGGCGCCATCATGAGCATGCTGGAATTCCCGGCGTGGCTCATCAGCAAGATCCGCCACATCCTCGATCCGATCACCCTGATCCGTGACCTCGATCCGAGCCTGCTCGCGATCCTCTAGCGCTCCCTGTCCCTCCACCCGCTCCGCATCCCCCGGCCTCGGCCGGGGGATGCTCGCGTCTGGGCCCGTTTGCCAACCGGGTGGGCCAGAGTCTATCATGGCCGGGACCCCCTCTCCTCACGCGAGGCCGCCCGTGTCACTCGACCCCGTTCCCCCCGGTGCCCGACTCCCCCTCGCGGACGAAGACGCGGCCCCTCCGCCCGGTGTGCCCGAAGGGAAGAAGCAGCTCGTCAAGGAAACCAAGGCGCTGGTGAAGCGGATCGAGGAGCTCCAGCGGGCGCTCTACGCCGAGAATACGAGGGCGCTCCTGGTCGTGCTCCAGGGGCGCGACGCGGCGGGCAAAGACGGCACTCTCCGGCGCGTCTTCGGCCCGATCGATCCCCAGGGCTGCCGGGTCACGAGCTTCAAGCGTCCCACGCCGCTCGAGCTGAGCCACGACTACCTCTGGCGCATCCACGTCGCCGCGCCGCCGCGCGGCGTGATCGGGCTCTTCAACCGATCGCACTACGAGGACGTGCTCGTGGTCCGGGTCCATGGCCTGGTGCCGGAGCCCGTCTGGCAACAGCGCTACGACCAGATCAATGCATTCGAGCGCATGCTTACTGAGAACGGGACCACGGTCCTGAAGTTCTTCCTGCACATTTCCCGGGAGGAGCAGGCCGAGCGGCTGCGGGCTCGGTTGGCGAACCCGGCGAAGAACTGGAAATTCGACGAAGGGGACCTGGGAGAGCGCAAGCGGTGGGACGCCTACACGGAGGCCTATCGCGATGCATTGGCCCGCTGCAGCACGCCCCACGCCCCGTGGTTCGTGGTGCCGGCCGACCACAAGCGGACCCGGAACTACCTCGTGGCCTCCACCGTCGCCGCGATGCTGGACCGGATGGCGCCGAAGTACCCGCGCGCCGATCCGGCCGTGCTCGGCCTCGCCAAGGAGATCGCCTAGAACTGCCCGTCGGCGCTGACGATCACGTAGGTGAGCGTGTTGCCCACGGCGAAGAACGGGTTGGTTCCGAGGAGCTGCCGCAGCTTGGTGATGAGCTGGGGGTCGTCCGCCGTGACCGTGATGCCGAGCAGGTAGCCCCCGCCGCCGCCCCCGCCTCCGCCGGGCAGGGTGAAGTTCTGCCAGTCGAGCTCGTACTCCGGCTGAGTCCAGGGGAAGCCCTGGGACAGGATGTTCGCCAGCTCCGGCGGGCCGACCCCGGAGCCGGTCTCCGCCGGCCACTCCGCGCTCTCCGACCAGTAGGTATAGGCCGCGATCTTGATCGCGTTCATCTCACTCGCCACCTTCGCAGCGAGTGCGGAGCGCTTGAAGTCGATGTACCGCAGGATGGCGATGCTGGATAGGATCCCCACCAGCAAGAACACCACCAGCATCTCGATGATCGTGAAGCCGCGCCGCAAGCGTCTCACAGGCTCCCCCGCTGCACGAGGACACCGTAGCTGTTGCCGAGGAAGTCCGAGAGAGACTCCGTCGATGCGTAGGACAGGGTCACGGCGCCGGCCGTCCCCTCGAGGCGGTAGGTCCCGGCGGCGGTTGGGTGGTAGGAGAGGTTCCGCAGCGCTCCGCCGGACTCTTCCAGCGTGGCGGGCAGCCGCCCGTTCGCGCCGCGGAACATCTCGACCCGCTGGACCTGCATGAACATCGCGATCCGCAGGCCCGCCTCCTGCACCGTCGCCGGCTCCGCCGGGGGCGCGGGCGGGAAGAGCCAGTCCGGCCGAGCGACCAGCACGTAGCCGCCCAGCAGCGCGAGCAGGGCCAGCGAGAGGGGCAACAGACGGGACCGCCGGCGTGGGCGCCTTCCCGCCGACGCGGAGGCGAGTGGGGGGTGGCCCTCGACGCCTTCCCGGAGGACCTGGTCGAACGCCTCGTAGAGCGCGCGCTTGGTCTCTTGCTCCGGGCGTGCGGTGGGAGGACGTTCGCTCATGAACCGACGGTCTCCGCCTGGGGTGCCTGGAAGATTCCGCCGCCGGGCCGATTCCGCAATCAGGAGGCCCCCGCTCACCAGGCGCCGCGCGTCAGAGGCCCGTCGCGTGCGTGATGACGAAGGTGTAGGTGTCGTCCCGGGTGAAATGGAGCGTGGTCTGCCCGAGCTGGCGCACCACCTGCTGGCCGAGTCGCGGATCGTCGGTGATCACCGAGAGGCCGACCAGCACCGGCGCCCGGTGGAGCTGGGGAAGCCCGCTGGGCAGCGCCCAATGCTCCCAGTTGAGTCGATACTGGGGCCGCTCGAACGTGAACGCGGCGGGGAGCAGCGCGACCAGCTCCGGCGGGACCTCCCCGGCGCGGCGCTCTGGCGGCCACTGGTTGCGCTCTTCGTAGTAGGTGACCGCCGCCAGCTGGACGGCCTGGAACTCGCTCGCGATCTTCGTGGCCACCGCCCGGCGGCGGACCTCTTGGACCCGCGGCAGGAAGATCAGCGCCAGCATGGTCATGACCGCGAGGACGTACACGGCCTCGAGGAGGCTGAATCCGCGGCGGCTCATCGCGCGCCTCCGGGTCGGAGCCGAGTCACGCTCTCGGCCAGGAGGGCGGCCGGCGAGTCGGTGGAGGTGTAGCTGAGCGGCGGCTCCGTGCTCCGCAGCCGGTAGCGGTCCGAGCCCAGGACCTCGTACCGGATGCCGGGCAACGGGTCCCCGGCCTCCGCCAGGGTCCCAGGGAGCCGGCCGCGGTCGATCCGGAACTGCAGGATCCGCTCGGCCTGGAGGTAGAGCGCGAGTCGGGCCTCGGCCTCCTGGACCTCGGGGGGCTCGGAGGGAAGCGGCGGCAGGCGGAGCCACGCGGGTGGGGCGAGCCAGAGCCAGACCAGGGCGGCCAGCAGCGCCAGGCCGAACGCGGGCTTGGCGTAGCTCGGGCCCTTCGGCGCACGGCTCCGGCGCTCCTCGTGTCGGCGTTCGGCCTCGGACTGCAGCACCCCGGCGAAGGCATCCGCCAGCGGCAGATGCTCGCCCTCGCCCTTCGCCGGTCGGGACGGCGTGGGCCGATTCATCGTACCCCGCGCTCCGTCTGGGCCGTGGGGCCGGAGGTCGCCGGGCCGATCATGTGGTGATCGTCTCTCCGTCCGCCGCCCGCCGGACCTGCTCCGGGAAGTTCTTGATGTCGATCGGCTTCGTGATGTAGCCGTTGAAGCCGGCCGTGAGGGCCTTCTCCCGATCGCCCGACATCGCGTGCGCGGTCAGGGCGACGACTCGGCGGTGGGCGTGGGGCGAGGCGCGGATCTCCTCCAGGAGCGTGAAGCCGTCCTTGTCCGGCAGCTGGATGTCCATCAGCACCAGGTCCGGCTCGAAGGCGTCGAGCGTGTGCAGCAGGCCGTCGCCGCTCATGAGACCCTCGACCGTGAACCCCTTCAGCGTCAGCAACGTGCGGAAGAGCTTCATGTTGTCGGGGCTGTCTTCGACGATCAGGATCCGCGCCATGCCTCGCTCCCTAGAGCCGCTGCCGCCGCAGCACCGCCCGCACCCGGGCGACGAGCGAGCGCGGCTGGAGCGGCTTGTTGAGGAAGTCCTGCGCGCCCAGCTCGAGGGCGCGGCTCTCGGCGTCATCCTGGCGCGCGGTCAGCATCACGATCGGAGGCACCACGGCCAGCTGCCGCTCCCGCAGCTCCTCCAGCACCGAGAAGCCGTCCAGCCGGGGCATGTCCACGTCTAGCACCAGCAGGTCGAATGCGTCCCCCTCCACCCGCTCGAGGGCATCGAGCCCGTCCTCCGCCTCCACGACCTGGAACCCCTCCCGTTCCAGGACGGTGCGGATCAGGCGGCGCATCTGGTGATCGTCGTCGGCCACGAGGATGCGGGTGACGCCTTCGGCGGCGGGCGCCGGGGGCACGGCGGCCACCGCCTGGCGCACCTGCTCCGGCACCAACAGCACGGACGGCCGGTCCGGGATGGTGGAGCCGTCCTCCTGCACCCGCTCGCCCAGCACTCGCACCAGCTCCTCGACCGTCGTGAGGCCCCGCCAGACCCGGTCGAGCCCGCTCTGCCACAGGGTGCGCATCCCGGCGCGGCGTGCCGCCGCGGCGATATCCTGAAAGGGCAGGTCCCGGTCGATCGCCAGGGCCACCCCGGCGTCCACCGTCATGATCTCGACCACCGCGAGCCGCCCTCGGTAGCCCGTCCCGTGACAGGAGGGGCACCCGACGGCGGCCCGGAGGACCGCGGTCGCCCCAGCGGGTGGCTGCGCGTCGGCCGGGAGCGCGTCGAAGTCCATCGGTTGGGCGCAGGCCTCGCACAGGCGCCGCACCAGGCGCTGGGCGACCACCCCCTTCAATACGCCGGCCACCTTGAAGGGCTCGAGCCCGAGATCCCGGAGCCGCATGACGCTGGACGGCGCGTCGTTGGTGTGGAGCGTGGATAGCACCAGGTGGCCGGTGAGCCCCGCCTGCACCGCCGTCTCGGCCGTCTCCAGATCGCGGATCTCGCCCACCAGCACGATGTCGGGATCCTGGCGGAGCACGGATCGGAGCGTCTTGGCGAAGGAGAGGCCCTGGGCCTCGTTCACCTGGATCTGAGAGACGCCGTTGATGTCGTACTCGACCGGGTCCTCCACCGTGATGATGTTGACCTGGCCGGTCCGCAGCTGGTTGATGGCCGCATAGAGCGTCGTGGTCTTGCCGCTACCGGTGGGGCCGGTCACCACCACGAGCCCTTCGCGAACGCCCAAGAGCGGCTCCACCTGCGCCCGCTCGCCGGGGGAAAGCCCGATGTCTTCGATCCGAGTCCGGAGGTTGCTCTTGTCGAGGATCCGGATGACGACCTTCTCGCCCCGCCGCGCCACCGGAGAGGTGGCGACCCGCAGGTCCACCTTCTTCCCGTCCACCCGAAGCGTGGCCCGCCCGTCGTGCGGGCGGAGCGGATCCGTCACGTCGAGCCTGGCCCAGACCTTCACCCGACGCACCAGCGACGCCCCGGCCGACTCCGGCAGCCGCATGAGCTCGTGCAGCACGCCGTCCACCCGGTAGCGGACCACCAGCGCGCCCTCGATCGGGTCCGCGTGGATGTCACTCGCCCCGCGCCGCACCCCGTCGGCGATCATCGAGTCCACCAGCTTGGCGATGGGAGCCTCCAGGGTCGGCTCTCCCGCCCCGGCGCCGACCGCCCCTCCGGTCCCCTCCAACGTCATCACGTCGCTCGGGCCGAACTCGGCCAGGAGCTGCTCGATCTTGCGCTCGGGGCGGTAGAGCTGGTCCAGGAAGTCGCTGATCGCGAGCGGCGGGGCGAGCTCGAACTGCACCGACCGATCGGTGATGAAGGCCAGCGTCTGTTCGACGTCGAGGTTGCGCGGATCGGCGGTGGCGACGCGGATTCGGCGGTCGGTGGCCGAAAGGGGCACCACCTGGTGTTTCCGGGCCAGATTCTCCGGGACCAGGGTCGCCGCCCGCGGATCCGCCCCGGCCAGGTCCGCCGCGGGGACCCGGTAGGTCTCGCTCAGGATGTGGATGATCTCACCGTCGGTGGCCCAGCCCCGCCGGACCAGCGCCGGCCACAGGGCGGGCTCGCCGTCTCGGACCACCTCGGCGATGCGGGCCTCGTCCACGACGCCCGCGTCGGACAAGGCATGAATGAGCCACGCATCCGACAGGGCTGGACGATCCGGCTGCGGCTCGGTCACAGTCACGATCACTCCATCAGCGGGTGAGCGGGGGAGGCCCGACCGCTGCTCCCGTTGAGAAAGCGGTACCGTACAAGTACAATTCAACCGCGCGTTTAGCAAACCTCCGTCAACCCCCTCCCCCGCCCGATGCGCCCGTGAGCCGTTCCCCCGCCCGGCCCACCCAGCTCCGCGCCTGAGCATGCACCCGGCGCGCCTCGCGGTGCTTGGCCTCGGGCCGCTCGGCCTCTCCCTTGCCTGGCAGTCCCGGCGGGCCGGCCTCGACGTCCTGGGCTTCGACCCGGCGCCGGCCCGAGCGGTCCGCGCCCTGCGGCTCGGGGCCCTTGCCGATCGGGCCGATACGCTGCGCCGCGCGCTCACCGGTGCGGACCTGGTCGCGGTCACGGGCGACGCCGCCTTCGCCTCCGAGACGCTCGGCCGTCTGGCCCCGCTGCTCGAGCCTGGAGCGGTCGTATCCGCGCTCGCACCGGTGCTCGCCCCGGCCGTCGCCGCGGCCTCGGCCGCCGGCCTGGGCGACCGCTTCGCCGCCGTCCACCCGTTCGTGCCGAGCGACGGGCCCGCCGGGGCGGAGCGACTCCGGGGAGCGCTCGTCTACGTCGCGTCCGAGGACGAGCGCCCGGCCCGCGAGGTCATGTCATTCTGGCGCGAGGCGCTGGACGCGCATCCGGTCCGGATCGCCGCCGAAGACCACGACCGTCAGGTGGCGTGGACCGGCCAGCTCGCCGGTGCGGTGGCGCGGGCGATGGCGGCCGCACTCGCGGACCCGGGCCTGGCCGGAGCGTCCCTCGGCCCGCAGGCCAGGGCGCTGGTGGCGGCGGCGGCTCGGGACCAGGAAGAGTGGTCCGCCGCGGCGCTGGGGAACCCGGCCAACCTGGCCCTGGCGGTGCAGGCGCTCGAGACTCAGCTGGAACGCCTTCGAGCCATGCTGGTGGCCGGCGACGCCGAGGGCCTCCGCACCTTCGGGGGTGCGGACCGCCACTCCGGCGAGCCGGTGGGCGCGTGAGGGTAGGGGGGGTCGTGCGCCTGCCGGGCGACAAGAGCATCACCCATCGAGCGCTGCTCCTCGCCGCACTTTGCCGCGGGGCATCCCACCTGGGCGGCCTCCTCACGTCCCAGGACGCCAGGTCCTCGGCCGCCGTCCTTCGCCGGATGGGCGTCGAGGTCTCGCCGCTCCGGCGGGAGGCGACCGTCGTGGTCGTCGGCCGTGGCCGGTTCCGTCCCTCGAAGGCCGCGCTGCACTGCGGCAATTCGGGCACCACCGCCCGCCTCCTCCTGGGACTCCTGGCCGGCTGCCCCCGACCCGCGACCCTCACCGGAGACCGCTCGCTCCGGCGGCGCCCGATGCGCCGGGTGACGGCACCTCTCGTCGCGATGGGAGCCTCCGTCCGTGAGCACCGGGGTGACGGGTTGCCGCTCACCATCCGGGGTGGCCCGCTCTCTCCCCTTCGACACGACCTGCCGGTCTCCAGCGCCCAGATCAAAGGCGCCCTGCTCCTGGCCGGCGTCGCCGGAGGCGTGGACGTCTCGCTGCGGGAGCCCGCCGGCCGATCTCGGGATCATACCGAACGCCTCCTGCGCGCGTTCGGATACGCCGTGGAGGAGCGGGACGGTCGGATCGAGTTCGCGCCCACTGGACGGATGGAACCCTTCGCGCTGCAGGTGCCGGGCGACGTCTCCTCGGCCGCGTTTCTGGTCGGGGCGGCGCTGCTGGCCGAGGGCGGAACGCTCCGCCTCGCCGGCGTCGGCCTGAATCCGACCCGGATCGGGTATCTCCGCGTGCTCGAGCGGATGGGAGCGGACATCGAGTCGGTGGCGGAGGGCGAGTCGTTCGGGGAGCCGGTGGGCGACCTGCTCGTCGGGCCCTCGGGCCTCCGCGGCACCGAGGTCGAGGCCCGCGAGATCCCGGGGCTGATCGACGAGATTCCGATGCTCGCGGCCCTGGCCGCACGCGCCGACGGGGAGACCGTCTTCCGCGAGGTGGGTGAGCTCCGGGTCAAGGAGAGCGACCGTCTCCGGCTGATCGCCGCCAACCTCCGCGCGGTGGGGGCCGAGGCGGAGGTGCAGGGAAACGACCTCCACGTCGGCGGGGGAGGGCGGGGAGGCGCCCCGCCACGGGGCCCGGTCACGACCGAGGGGGACCATCGAATCGCGATGGCGTTCGCCGTCCTCGGCACGCTTCCCGGGGCCCGGCTCCGGGTGGACGACATCTCGTGTGCCGACGTGAGCTTCCCCGGCTTCCCGGAGGCGCTCCGCAGCATCGCCCAGCCGGGGCCGAGGGGGAGCGCGCGCCATGCCTGAGCGGATCGTCGCGATCGACGGCCCTTCGGCCTCCGGCAAGTCCAGCACGGCCGCCGCAGTCGCCCGGGCGCTCGGGTTCGCCCATTTGGACTCGGGGGCGCTCTACCGCGGGCTCACCCTGGTGGCGCTGAGCGAGGGCCTCGAAGGGCGGCTGGATGCCGGGGCCATCCTGGCGGCGGCGGAGTCGCGCGGGCTCCGCCTCCGGGCGGAGGGGGGCGGGTTCGTCCCGATGCTCGACGGTGAGTCGGCGGCAGCCGCCATCCGGTCGGCCGAAGTGACGGCGGCCGTCTCCGCGGTCTCGGCGCTGCCGGAGCTGCGGGCCTGGGTGAACGCGCGGCTCCAGGCGTTGGCCGGAGCCGGCCATGCCGTCGTCGTGGACGGCCGGGACATCGGGTCGGTCGTCTTTCCCGCCGCGCCGGTCAAGGTCTTCCTCACGGCGACACCGGTCACCCGGGCCCGGCGCCGGCTGTCGCAGCGGGGAGAACGGGTGGACGACGCCACCGTGGATCAGGAGGCCCTGGCGCTGGCCGGCCGGGACCGGGCCGACGCGAGCCGGGCGGTGGCGCCGCTCCGCCGGGCGGAGGATGCGGTGGAGGTGGACGGGACGCGGCTCTCCTTCGAGGAGCAGGTGGACCTGATCGTGGGGCTGGCGAAACGGCGGCTGGGGCTGGGCTAGGTTGCCCCAACCGGGCCGTGCGCCTAGCTTGGAAGGCTCCGCGGGACACTGGGGTTCCGCGGATCACAGTCCCCAGCCCGCGGCACGCGCGCGGTCCACCTTTTCTCCAACGAGTCACCCGATGTCGGAGACCTCCACCCCCACCCTCGAGCAGACGATTTCCCCGGCCGGACTGCGCGTCCGTTCCGACCTCTACGACGAGCAGTACAGCGACGAAGAGTACGAGCAGATGCTCTCGATGTACGAGGGCACGCTGGCCTCGATCGCCGAAGGCGAGATCGTCAAGTCCAAGGTGCTTCGCGTCACCGAGAGCGCCGTCATCCTCGACGTCGGCTTCAAGTCGGAGGGGTCGGTGCCCCTCGACGAGTTCGCCGACCCCAAGGCGCTGGAAGTGGGGGAGGAGGTCGAGGTCTTCCTCGAGCACCTCGAG